>PHBF01000308.1 GCA_002841905.1 Deltaproteobacteria bacterium HGW-Deltaproteobacteria-17 | reverse complement strand
GTGCTTCCGGCATGTCGTATGCCATGTTCGTTTTCGGTTCTTTGAAAACTTTGGCCCTACGCTATTAGCCATCGGTCAACCCCATAATGCCCTATAGCAAGAGACAACCCGAGTACATTCCACCCCCTGAAAATAGCCCAATAGGCCGGTGGCTAATAGCACTCTTTATAGAAAAAACGCTCCTCCCGGAGCGTTTTTTCGTTTCCTTGATTGGGGTCAGCCCCAAAAAATCAAGCATCCTTTTCCTTTTGGCAAGCAATCCTTGATTTTTTGGGGCTGACCCCAATCAAGGGTTAGGTGAGGTAGGCGCGCTTGAAGGGGAGGTGGCTGACGAGTTCGCCGCGCCCGCAGGGAGGGTGCGCCTGGCCGGCGCAGGTCACGCGGCAGTTGGCGGTGCAGCCGTCGATCGGATGGAAACGGCCGTCGAGGCCCCGCTCGCAGAAGGGCAACGAGAACCCCTCACAGTGGGGAATGCCCGCCGAATCGGCCTCGTCCGCCCGCAGTTCCTGGCAGACGGCGTAGGTCATTCCCGACTCCTCCGCCCACCCCCGCATCTCGCGGTGAAACGCGAGACGCTCCGGATGGGGGAGCATGTAGCCCGGCGCCGTACGCGAGCGGTCGAACCGGTAGCCGCGTTCGAAGCGTTCCGCTTCTTCCGGTGACATCTCCGCTATGATCGCCGCCACGCGCGCCTTTCCCTCTACGTTCATCCTGCCGGTGGAGCTGACGATATGCGTCGCGCCGGCCTCGCCGGCGCGACGCAGCAGGGCGCGCATCTCGGTCTTCCACGCGTCGCCGTATAGCGCCGCCAGGAGCGGCGGGAAGACCGGGTCCACCCGCACCATCACCGGAAGCAGTGGGGAGAGGCGCTGCACCGAAGCGAGCCGCTCTTCGAACGGCGGAGCGGCAGGAGAGAGCAGCTCGAGCACCGCGGCCGGCCCCTCGATGGTGACCGCGAGGCAGGCCGAGCCGCGCCGCGGCGAGGCCAGCAGGTCGGCCAGGAACGTGGCGTCCCCCTTGGTCGTCAGGCTGAAACTGACGCCTCGCTCCACCAGCATGCCGACCAGCTCGCGCACTTCGCGCTTCAACTCGGGGACCGGCTGACAGGGATCCGTCACGTTGGAGATGGACACGGGAGGGCAGAGACGAAGCCGCGCCAGCTCTCGCTCCACCTGCGCCGCCAGCCCTTCGTAGTACTGCAGCACCCCGGGTTCGTTGCGGGCATAGACGGCGTCGCGGGCGTAACAGTAGGCGCATCCGTGCAGGCAATTGTTACGCCCGGGAGGCGTGACGTTGACGATCCATTGATGGAAGCATTTGCGCTCGCTCGAGGCGTAAGGCAAGTCATGCAGGGTCGCGCTCTTCCGTGCCACGGGGGCGAATCGCAGGTCCTTCATGCTCCCATGATACCGCCGGTCGCGAACTGACGCCTTGAGTATCCCAGGCCGTTCAACGTGGCTTCCAGGGCTGAGAAACCCTTGTGTCCAGTCCTGACGCTTTATGGTAGAATTGCCTCGCGCAAGGACCGCTTCGGCAAGGGAGGAAGTCACTACTCTATTCGCAGTCGCTCTGACCCGAGCATCTTCGCTCAACCAAGAATCCTTTTTTCTACGGGTTTTGCCTGTTCAAATAAATCCGGCCTTTATTGCGCCTCAAGCTGAATCGGAGGGAGGAGAACGAAGCCATGGAGATGAACGAAGTCTATTACGTGGACGGCATCAGAACGGCTTTCGGCAGGGCGGGTGAGAAAGGCGTCTTCTGGCAGACGCGCGCCGATGACATGGTCGCTAAGGTCATCCGCACCCTGATGGAGAGGAACCCCAGCATCGATCCTAAAGCGATAGATGACAATATCTGGGGAGCGACGACTCAGATGGGAGACCAGGGACTGACGATGGGACGGACCACCGTCATGCTCGCGGGTCTGCCGGTAGACGTTCCCGGATGCTCGGTGGACCGCATGTGCGCGGGCGGCATGACCGCCATCGACTTCGCGGCCGGCTGTATTGCCATGGGCAGCGGCGAGATCATCGTCGCGGGCGGCGTCGAGCACATGGGACATCATCCGATGGGACAGGGTGCGGATCCCAACCCGCGCTTCATCGCCGAGAAGCTGGTGGATCCCAGCGCGCTCAACATGGGCATGACCGCTGAGAACCTGCACGACATGTTTCCCGAGGTCACCAAGGACCAGACCGACGAATACGCGCTGATCTGCCAGAATAAGGCCAAGAAGGCCTGGGACGAGGGCAGGATCCAGAAGATGATCGTTCCCATGACGGTATGGTCGGGCGATGGCTGGAAGGTGGCCCACACCGACGAGCAGCCCCGGCCCCAGACGACGCTCGAGGGCCTGCAGGGCCTGAAGACCCCCTTCCGCAACCAGGGTCGCGTCACCGCGGGCAACTCCTCCGGACTGAACGACGGAGCGGCCGGCGTTATTCTCGCCTCGGCCAAGGCCTGCGAGAAATACGGACTCAAGCCGAAGATGCGGATGGTCAATTTCGCGTTCGCCGGCGTCAAGGCGGAGATCATGGGCATCGGGCCCGTTCCCTCCACCAAGAAGGTGCTGGAGCGGAGCGGCCTGACCATGGACCAGATCGACCTGGTCGAGCTGAACGAGGCCTTCGCCGTCCAGGCGGTCGCCTTCATGAACGAGTTCGGCATGCAGCGCCCCGACGATCCGCGGATGAACGCCTGGGGCGGCGCGATCGCTTTCGGGCATCCGCTCGCTTCTTCCGGAGCGCGCCTCACGATGACCCTGGCGAATCGCTTCGCCGAGGCTCCGAACGCCCGTTACGGCCTCACCACCATGTGCGTGGGCCTGGGCCAGGGCGGCACCGCACTCTGGGAGAATATGCAGAAGTAGCCGCGGCAGCAGTCCTTGAGAGGAGGAGAAATGGCTGAAGAACGCGTCACATATTTCAAAGAGACGTATTACGATTCACCGGCCGGCAAGATAGCCATCGTCACGATGGACAACAATGAGGATTACACCAAGCCGAATACCTTCGGTGCCGGCGCCATGGAGAGCATGAACGGATGCCTAGACCGCATCGCTGCGGTGCCCGACGTGAAGGCTCTCATCTACACGGGTAAGGTTTTCATCTTCGCGGTGGGAGCCGACCTGAACCAGATACCGGACGTCCCGACGCGCGATCAAGCGCGCGACGTGGGACGCATGGGCCATGCCGCCTTCAAGCGGATCATGGAACTCCCGTACCCGACGGTCGCGGCCGTGAACGGCGCCTGCATGGGCGGCGGCCTGGAGATCGCTTTGATGGCCAAGTACCGGACGTTCAGCACGGGCATCACCGCGCTGGCCTTCCCCGAGTGCTTCATCGGCCTGGTTCCCGGCTGGGGCGGCTGCACCCTGCTGCCGCGGCTCATCGGACCAGAGAAGGCGTTGCAGGTCATCATCACCAACGCCATGAACCAGAACGTCATGTTGA
>PHBF01000307.1 GCA_002841905.1 Deltaproteobacteria bacterium HGW-Deltaproteobacteria-17 | reverse complement strand
AGAGCCGGCAGGGAGCCCCCGCGCTCGAGCCGTGAGAGGTTCACCGTGCACTCGGGGAGCTCCGGAAGGGAGACCGCGATCCGGAGCTGGTGGGCGCGCCGGATCGCCTCCACCTGCTCCATGCGGAGCATCGCTTCGGCCGGATCGGTCGGAAACGTCAGGGTCCGGAGGTTGTCTGCGGCCCGCGGATTGACGCAGTATTCGCCCCAGGTGGCGCACAGATCATGCCATTGGAGGTCCTGTCGGGTCTTCGGTGAGAAGGTGGCGGCGTGGGTCATGTTTCAGTTGCCCGTCAGGTGCAGTTGCAGGTGGGTGATCGTCCGGTGGCCCGTGTTCACGGGTGCCAGGGACACATCGTCGAAGGCGATGCCGGCCCAGCCGATGATCTCTTTCACGTCGACGCGGGTCCAGACACCGGTGTCCAGTTGGAACTCCAGTTCAATCTCGGCCTTGCCCACGCACTCGAGCTCGAACTCGCCCACGCGCAGCGTGCCCATCTTCGTGTTGAGGTAGCTCCCGGAGATGATCGCCATGTTCTGGTTCCGGCTGACGGCGTGCTCCTTCAATTTATAAGTGACGTCGCGGGCGGTGTTGAGCACCTGGCCCTGCACGACGCGGGTCAGCGGGAGCCGCCGGACATAGGTCAGGTTTTCACGCAACTTGTCCGAAAACCAGAAGTGCCCCAGCGAATACAGGCTCTCCAGCGGATCCGTCAGCGCCGAGAAGGCGGCCGCGGGCGTGCCGCGAAACCGGAAGGTCCCCTCCCGTCCCAGCGGATGATGGATCTGGAACGCCACCGGGGCCGGGGGGGACGACCCCACCGTGTCCATCAGTTTGATTTCCTGCAAATTGTCCTCGATCCGGAACTGTCCACCCTGAGTGACGTGGAGGCGCTCACCGGACACGGTGAACACCCACTTGCGCAGGGTGCGGACCTCCTGGTTCTCGGAGACCTGCTGCTCTTCGTAGACCAGGCGTCCCTCGATGATCTGCCGGGACCTTGGCGCGGGGTTCATCCGATCCAATGCGACGGGCGGGGCCTTGGCCTTCGGCGCGGCCTTCGTGCAGCCGGTGGTAGAAACGGCCCCCAAGATCACCAGTGATGCATGCATTAAAAATATCTGGAATGCGAACCTATTCATGGCAACCAGCTCCCCGGCCGGAACCCGCCGCGGCTAAGCCTTCGGCAGCGGTTCGGGCCTGTGCTCCCAGGCGACGAGATAGACTTCCTTGCTCTCCTGACGCGAGCTCTCGGGCTTGACGACCTTGAAACGCACGAACCTCGACTTGAGCATCAGCAGGGCATCGTCGAAGTCGACGCCCTGAAAGATCTTGGCCACGAACTTGCCGCCGGGCTTGAGCAGGCGGTCGGTCATCTCCAGTGCACAGACCACCAGCGCGGCCGAGCGGGAGGCATCGGTGAACTTGACGCCCGTGGTGTTGGGCGCCATGTCCGAGACCACCACGTCGAAGAGCTCGCCGTCAGCGCCCAGCAGGTCCTCGACGGGCACCTCACGGATGTCACCCTGGATGAAGGTGCCATATCCGGGCAGGCTGATCTTCAGCGGCAGCAGGTCGATCCCCACCACGCGGCCGGCGGGGCCCACGGCGGTGAGCGCATACTGCATCCAGGAGCCGGGGGCGGCGCCGAGGTCGAGCACGCGGTCCCCCCGGGCGAACAGTTTGAACCGCTGGTCCATCTCGTCAATCTTATAGATCGCCCTTGACGCAAAGTTGTTCTTTTTTGCGTTTTTATAGAAAACATCGTGTCGATAGGTACGATCACCCATCTTGGAGCTCATGGGAACGCCCTCCTGGCAGAACTTCTTATAAGGCGGATTGACTTACAGATAAACGACTTTTTTCGCGGCGAAGGAAATCGTGACATATCCGTTCACGGCACCGGGGATGGCACCCTGGACGAGGATGATGTTCTCTTCGGGGCGGATCTGCGCGACCTTGAGGTTCTGGATCGTGACGCGCTCGGAGCCCATGTGACCGCCCATGCGCTTGCCCTTGTGGACGCGGCCCGGGGTCATGCGGCAGCCGATGGAGCCGCCGTGGCGGAAATACTCATGCGTGCCGTGGGACTGGGTCTGCGCGCCGCGGAAGTTGTGACGCTTCATGACGCCCTGGAAGCCCTTGCCCTTGGTGATGCCGGTGACGTCGATCGGGTCGCCCTGACGGAAGATGTCGGCGGCGTTGATCGTCTGGCCCACGGTGTAGGCGGCCACGTCTTCGGCGGACAGGCGGACTTCACGGATGAAGCGCTTGGGGGTGACGTTGGCCTTCTTGAACTGGCCGGCGTCGGGCTTGTTCACGCGCTGCGGCTTCTGGTCGTCGAAGGCCAGCTGCAGGGCGCTGTAGCCGTTGATCTCCGGCGTGCGGATCGAGAGGACGACGTTGGGGCCGGCCTCCACGACGGTGACGGGAATGCGGTTGCCATCGGTGGTAAAGATCTGGGTCATGCCCAGCTTCTTACCGAGAATTGCCATCTTTGCCATGATAAAACTCCTTGAAAAACAAGAGAAAAATGCCCAGCGGATGCCCAACCATAAGCATCATGGGACACACAGAGGACAGGTGTATAGGGAAAAACGTCCGGAAAGTCAATCAAAATCGTTGGCCAGAATGGGCGGGGATTTTTATCCAATTCCATGATTGACTTTATCGCCGGATGTTCATAGCATGGCGAAGCTGAATGGGAGGAATTCATGACGAGATTCAAGGCTGCATCCATTTTCTCCATTTTTATGGTTTCACTTTTCGCGCTGGTCCCGAAGGCGTCCGCCCAGGGCGGCCCGATTGACATCCAGTTGTTCAGGCCCGCCATGGACTCCAAGGGGCACTTCTCCGTGGACTCCACGCAGGTGCTCGGGCACATGAAGATCAGCTTCGGCTTCGGCGTGACCAACGCGTTCAAACCCCTGGAACTCGAGGGTAACGGCCGCTCGTTCGTGGTCGACCAGATGCTGACGGCCACCGTCCAGTTCGCGATCGGCCTCTTCCAGCACTTCGAGCTGGGCGTGGGCATGCCCTTCTCCATCTCCAAGGGCGCCAGCGACCCCCTCGACGGGGCCGACCCCGCGGGCCGCTGGAACCAGGGCGACAACCCCAGCAACATCAACGCCGCCCCCATGGGCTATGACGAATACGGCAAGTTCGGCACCCAGGGCGCCGGCGACGCCTTCTTCAACCTGAAGTGGCGCATCCACCCCGCCGCCAAGGGTCCCGTCGGCCTGGCCGCCATGATCTCCTTCTCGCTGCCCACCGGCAACGACGAGGCCTTCATGAGCACGGGCGGCTTCACGCTGGCGCCCAAGTTCATCGTCGACAAGCGCCTGTCCAAGGGCAAGATGATGCTCTCGGGCAACCTCGGCGCGCGCCTGCGCTTCGGCGGGGACCACCTCCTGACGGCCAACTCCGGCTGGGACAACTGCAACCGCTGGGATGTCCGCAACCCCACCATGTCGGGCAGC
>PHBF01000306.1 GCA_002841905.1 Deltaproteobacteria bacterium HGW-Deltaproteobacteria-17 | reverse complement strand
GTTTACTAAAGATGCGACGTTTCTTCCCGGCCATGAAACCCTCCTCGGGGCACTTTATACCCCATAAGTCAGGTGTCTACTTTCACGAGTCCAGACCACTCCACCCGAGTACCGAAAAACCGCGCAAGAGAGACGTGCCTGTGTGCGCGACGGGGACTGCGTCAAGGTCCGCGCCGACCGCTGCTGGGATCGTTATGAGGCGGTGAATCGGAAATTCGAGAGGATCTTTCGGGATGTCCGGTACAGGGACGTGCAGCCCATCGACTGCCCGCGGATCGCGCCGGATCCGACGTCGGCCCCTGAGGTGGTCCCGGTCTGCCACCAGGGGCAGTGCCAGTTGACCGGCGGCACCTACTCCATCTTGTAGTTCGGGGCTTCCTTCGTGATGATGACGTCGTGGACGTGGGACTCGCGCAGACCGGCGGGGGAGATGCGGACGAAGCGGGCGTTGGTGCGGAGCTGGTCGAGGGTGGCGGCGCCGAGGTAGCCCATGCCGGCGCGGACGCCGCCCACGAGCTGGATCAGGGTGGCCGAGACCGGGCCCTTGAAGGGGACACGGCCTTCGATGCCCTCGGGGACGAGCTTGGAGGGGGCCGAGGTGGAGTCCTGGAAGTAGCGGTCGGCCGAGCCCTGGCGCATGGCGCCCAGGGAGCCCATGCCGCGGTAGAGCTTGTACGAGCGGCCCTGGTAGAGGACGATCTCGCCGGGGGTCTCCTCGGTGCCGGCGAACATCGAGCCCATCATCACGCAGGAGGCGCCCGCGGCCAGGGCCTTGACCACGTCGCCGGAGAACTTGATGCCGCCGTCGGCGATGGCGGGGACATTGTGCTTGGCGGTCTCCTTGACCACGTCGAGGACCGCAGACAACTGGGGCACGCCCACGCCCGCGACCATGCGGGTGGTGCAGATCGAGCCCGGTCCGATGCCCACCTTGACGCCGTCGGCGCCGCACTCGATGAGGTACTTCGCGGCCTCGCCCGTGGCGATGTTGCCGGCCACGACCTCGAGGGACGGGAACTCGCCCTTGACCCACTTCACCATGCGGCCCACGCCGGCGGTGTGGCCGTGCGCGGTGTCCACGACGACCACGTCCACGCCCGCGTCGACCAGTGCGCGCACCCGGCGCTGCTCGTTCTCGCCGATGCCCACGGCAGCGCCCACCAGCAGCCGCCCGCGGGAGTCCTTGGCCGCGTGGGGGTACAGCGCCGCCTTCTCGATGTCCTTGAGGGTGATCAGGCCCGCCAGGGTGCCGTCGGCGTTGAGCAGGATCAGTTTCTCGATGCGCTTGTCGTGGAGCAGGTCGGCGGCCTCGGTCATGGAGACGCCGGCGCGGGCGGTGACGAGGTTGGTCGTCATCAGTTCGGTGATGGGCCGCGCGGGGTTGGTCTCGAAGCGCACGTCGCGGATGGTGAGGATGCCCACGGGCTTGTGGTGGTCGTCGACGATGGGCAGGCCGCCGATGGAGTACTTGTCCATGGCCGCGCGCGCGTCGCGGACCACGGCGCCGGGAGACAGGGTCACCGGGGACGAGATGATCCAGGTCTCGGCGCGCTTGACGCGCTTGACGTGGTCGGCCTGCTCCTCGATGGAGAGGTTCTTGTGGATGATGCCCAGGCCGCCCTCGCGGGCCATGGCCATGGCCATGTCGGACTCGGTCACCGTGTCCATGGCGGCGGAGACGAACGGGATGCTCAACTTGATGTTGCGGGAGAACCGCGTGTTCACCTGGGTGCCCACGGGCAGGACCTCGGAGTAGCCGGGGACGTCGTCGAAGGTGAGGGCCATCGGGAACGGGTGGTCTTCCATGGTTCAGTTTCCTTTCGTCGGGGGGTTGGCGGGGGGGGCGGCCCGCTTCACGGCTTCAGAAGCGGCCCGCTTCGCTGCTTCAGAAGCGGCCCGCTTGGCTTCCTGCAAAGCGGCTTTGCACAGTTCGTCGTGCTTCCTGTACCAGGCGCGCGTCTTCTGGCTCATCAGCGACAGCACGCCGGGCACGTCCTTTGCCAGCGCCCACAGGCCACGCCGGGCCGCGCGGGCGGCCAGCTCGGCCTCGCAGTAGGCGGCGCGGTCGTCGTGGGGGTACTTGGTGAAGGCCATGGCCATGCCGTCCTCGAGCAGTTTCCTGTTCACGTCGACGGCGCCGTCCCACAGGGTGGCCAGCAGGCGGCGGTAGCGGTCCTGCTCGCAGATCGACGAACCGCGCACGGTCTTGCAGGTCAGCGTGACGGCCTTGCCGTCGAGGAGCTTCTTGAGGTGCAGGTAGGAGGCGTGGCCGTGGGCCTCGTCGTCGGACCTGCACGAGGCGCTCATCTTGCCGCGGGCTGTGCGCCTGCGCTCCTTGTGGCACTCGGGGGCGTTGATGCCGGCCAGGCGCAGCTTGAACGTGCGCGGCGGCGTCTCCTTCGTCTCGACGGTCACCGTGTCGGCGTCGACGATGTGCACGACGGTCACCGGCAGCCGCGTGCCCGGCGCGATGACCAGATCGTTCTTTCCGGCCGGGCGCGGGTCGCCCGAGAGCCTGGCCGGCAGCGCGTCGGGCGTCTCCCAGTCGTCGCCGGGGTTTTCCTCATCGGCCGACTTCCCGTCCGCGCCCATGACGGGGGCGCTCTGCGGAGAGGGATCCCGGTCGGCCGGCTTGACGCAGGCTCCCAGCAGCAACGAAACCAGCCAGACGGTGAGAAGACGCATGGGACACTCCCGGCCCGCGCCACCGGCGGGCTATTACGTGGGTCCTGCGGACTTACTCAGAATCAAGGGAAAAGGCAAGCAGAACTTGTCCCCACGAAGGAAAACGGGTGGATCGCGAATCATCGAACCCACCGTTTGCATTCCTGCCGCAATTGTGGGATGGATGGATAGAGGTGTCAGCGATGAACCGTACCCTTTGGACGCTCTCCCTGTTTCTCCTTGTCCTGTCTCCGGTCACGGGATGCCGGGTGCTCATGGACATCCCCGACCAACCTGAGGCCACCTGCGGCAACGCCTCCCGGGAACCCGGGGAACAGTGCGACGGCACCGAACTCGGTGAGGCCTCGTGTGCGACGCAGGGATTTCTGGGGGGAGTCCTGACCTGTGCGGCCGATTGCACCTTGAACACGGAGCTATGCTTCAACGCTGACCCGTGCGGCGATGGCTCGCTGGACTTCGGCGAAGACTGCGACGGCGCCAATCTCGACGGCCAGACCTGCCTCGGACTGGGTTATTACGGCGGCACCCTGGCCTGCGCCAACGACTGCACCTTCGACCGCGCCTCCTGCGAGGCCGCCGGCCGCTGCGGAGACGGGATCCTCCAGGCCGCCGACGGGGAGACCTGCGACGGCGCCCAGCTCGGCGGTCAGACCTGCCTCGGCCTGGGCTATTACGGAGGCACCCTGGCCTGCACCAACGGCTGCACCTTGAACCTCGGCTCCTGCGAGGCCGCCGGCCGCTGCGGAGACGGGATCCTCCAGGCCGCCGAGGGCGAGACCTGCGACGGCTCCAATCTCGACGGCCAGACCTGCCTGAGCCTGGGTTATTACGGCGGCACCCTGGCCTGCACCAACGGCTGCACCTTGAACCTCGCCTCCTGCGTGGCCGCCGGGCGCTGCGGAGACGGGATCATCCAGGCCTCCGAGGGCGAGACCTGCGACGGCTCCGAGCTCGGCGGCACGACCTGCACGGACCTGGGCTATTGCGGCGGCACGCTCGCGTGCAAGAACACCTGCATCTTCCTCACCACCGGCTGCAGCAATGACATGTGTAAATAATTTCGAAACGGTCGTCGGTCAGTGGAACAGCAGACCGATGTCCAGGGAGCCGCCCAGCACGAACCCCTTGTGATCGGCGGGATCGTCCACGGAGACCAGGCGCGTGGCATAGAGGGTCAGGCCGACCTGCACGTCGAACCGTCCCCGGGGACGCAGGAACGTGAGGCTCGCGTTGGCGCCGCCGATGGGCCCCAGGGCGAAGAAGGACGCGGTGCGGCCGTCGCCGGAGGACTCGGAGTCCACGTCGGGACCGTAGTGCAGGGAGATCCCGGCCAGGGGTCCGGCGCGCAGCACCGACGCCGGGGTCCGCCGCAGCTCGAAGGAGAGACCGACGGAGGGCTCGAACTGGAGCATCCGGAAGGCGGCGCCGAACAGGATCGGCCGCATGACCGGGAGGTCGAACTCCAGGCGCGTCCCCTGCCCGACCTTCCAGGAGAAGAACGCCGAGATGTCCATGGCCGGGCCGCCGTTGACGCCCGCAGGGGTCGCCACGCACATGCGGACGTTGTCGTAGCGCCCGCCCATGCGCGCCCGGGGACCGATGAGGGTGGACGACTGCGCCAGGGCCGGCGACGGGAGCAGCAGCAGGACGGCCAGCAGCCACCACCCATGCAGGGGGGAAGGGATCTTTGAAAAAGCGTGGATGTTCATGGGACTCTCCAGGTCTTCCGGAAAAAGGCTGGAGGTTCCGGAGACGGATCGACGGTTGTGACGGGCCCCGCCCATGGGGCAGGGAGTCCGTCATACCACGGGACGACACCGGACCGGCTGGAAATCAGCGGCCCCGATCAGGGCGCGAGGTCGCTTTCGAACAGCACCTGGGTCGGGCTGTATCTGTTGGTGGTTGTCCCGTCACCGAGCTGGCCACTGCTGTTGTTACCCCAGCACCAGGCGGTGCCGTCGGTTTTTACGGCGCAAGTATGTGGAGAACCGCCGTTATTCGCACCAGCAGCGATCTTGCTGACACCTGAAGTCATTCCCTTTACTTGGGTGGGAACCAGCCGCTGAATGGTGGTTCCGTCTCCGAGTTGACCCAGACTGTTCCATCCCCAGCACCAGGCTGATCCGTCGGTCTTGATGGCGCACGAATAATTGTATCCGCCGACCACATTGAAAGTCTCAGACACCAACCCACTGACCGGCACAGGTATCGACCGATTTGAGGTGGTACCATCACCAAGTTGACCACCCCAGTTTCCTCCCCAGCACCAGACGGACCCATCAAACTTTGCCAAGCAGGTATGTGAAGAACCAGTGGCTATCTGGGAGACACCTGAGGTCATTCCGCTGACCTGCGTCGGAGTCAGCCGCTGGGTGGTGGTCCCGTCACCGAGCTGGCCGAAGCCATTATTGCCCCAGCACCACGCTGAGCCATCGGATTTCGCAACACAGGAATGAGCATTACCACAGGCAATCTGGGTAACACCCGAAGTCAAACCGCTGACTTGCACCGGACCGCCGGTATTGGTGGTACCATTACCAAGTTGTCCGTTAGTGTTGTAACCCCAGC
>PHBF01000305.1 GCA_002841905.1 Deltaproteobacteria bacterium HGW-Deltaproteobacteria-17 | reverse complement strand
GTGGCCTCGCGGAAGACCACCGCCTTCTTCATGCAGCGGTGGAATTCCGTGCAGTCGGCCAGCTTGAGGCACTCCTTGACCTGATCCTCGTGGGGCGTGCAGACCTTGACCGCCAGGGCCCGTTCTTCACGAAGCGAGGATTTCAAACCTTCGCCCTGGGCACAGGCGATGGTCTTCTTCACGGCCTCCTCGAAAGGATTCTTGCAGGAGACCAGGGTCAGGGCCAACCAGGCCGCCACCAACAAAAAAGAAATCCGGGAACGCGTCATGCAACCTCTCCGAAGAGGAGACTTTTTCACAGAATTCTCCGCGAGGCAACGGGAATCTTTGCCGGACGCGAGCGTCAGATCACAACAGGGGACCCGAAATCGCCTGTTATCCATTTTTCGTTGTACCTCGGAGGGCATTTCGGGTTAAATGTTTGGATCGTAGCAGTCTTGAACCGGCAGATCCGGTTCGGCCCGGGAGCGTGCCTTGGAAGCAGTACAAAAAATCGGGAAGTTTTCTCTGCTGGACAAAATCGGCCAGGGCGGCATGGCCGATGTGTACCTGGCCGAGGCCAACTACAACGGTCTGCGCAAGACCGTGGCCCTGAAGCGGATCCTGCAGGCGCTCTCCGCCAACGCCCACTTCCGCGACACGTTCCGCTATGAAGCCGAACTGTCCATGGAACTGAACCACCCCAACGTGGTGCAGGTGTTCGAGTACGGCCAGGCCAGTCCGCAGGAGAGCGACGTCAATGGTTGTTTGTATATGGTCATGGAGTTCGTCGACGGCGTCGACCTGATGAAACTGATCCGCAAGAACACCGAGCTCCAGAAGCCCCTGCCCCTGGGGCTGGCGGCCTACATCATCTCCGAGGTCCTGCGCGGACTGGACTACGCACATCGCCTGACCGGCCCCGACGGACGTCCGCTGGAGCTGGTCCACCGCGACATGAGCCCGCAGAACATCCTGCTCTCCCGCGAGGGCGCCGTGAAGGTCACCGACTTCGGCATCGCCAAGGCCCTGGGCCGCTACGAGGAAGAGGGGATCCTGCGCGGAAAGCTGCATTACATGTCCCCCGAGCAGGCCCGCACCGAGGCCGTGGACTGTCGCTCCGACATCTTCGCCGTGGGGTTGATCCTGTACGAGATGGTGTCCGGGACCCACCCGTACGCCGCCTTCAAGGGACACAAGGCCCTGGAGGCCGCCCGGCGTGCCGAGATCACCCCGCCGTCGCTGATCAACGCCCGGATCCCGGTGGAGCTCGAGCAGATCCTGCGCCGGGCGCTGGCGCCCCGCAAGGAGGACCGGTACCAGCGCGGCAAGGACATGCAGGCGGACCTGTCCCGCTTCCTGCACAGCCTGCCCGATCTCGTCGACGCGACGACCCTCGTGGAGACGATCCTGGAGATCTTCCCCGAGTCCACCTCGCTGCGCAACCTGGCGCGGGCCGGCTCCTCCGGCACCATGGGAGCCCTCGGCCGGGAGGGGAAACTGACCGGCACGATGGAGACCGACACGGGCCGGATCGGACAGGAAGGCCACCTGACCCTGGACACGCACACGCTGGTCATGAAGTTCAAGGAGAGCAAGAGCTTGGTGAGCATGGTCATCCGCGTGCTCAACGTCGAAGCGGCGGCCGAAAAGCTCGGAGCCGAGCGGGTCAACCAGTTGCTGGACCAGTTCGGCGCCATGATCCAGAACATTTTGCTCAAGGACAAGCAGAGCCGCTACCGCAACCGCCGCGATGACCAGACCACGTTCCTGGTGGTGCGCGGCATCCCCTACACCGGGGAGTACGACGAGAGCGAGCTGTTGCGCGACGCCCACAAGATCCGGCGGGACTTCGCGGTCTACCGTGAAGTGGCCCCCGAGCTCGAGCTGGGCATCTGCGTGTACCGGCTCGCCGTCGACCTCGAGCACGATCACCAGGTCATCCACTGGACCGTCAACCCCGTCGAGCTGCAGGAAGCCCTGAAGTGGGCCCTGATGATCCCGGGGGAGATCATCGTCTCGCCGTTCATCTATGCGGCGGCCAAGTACAACTGGGAGATGGAGCCCGTCGGCAACGACCCGGAGAACCCGGTGCACCGGCTCCTGCGGCAGAAGGACCGCGACGAGCGCCTGCAGTCCCGCGTCGGCACGGCGCTGATCGGGCGCGGGTTCGAGCTCGACCGGCTCCGCGACCTGTTCCACCACGTCCGCGAGAGCACCCGCCCGGAGCACCTGGTGGTGCTCGGAGAGATGGGCGTGGGCAAGAGCGCGCTGCTGCAGGAGTTCATCCGCACCTCGAAGGTGAAGCTCGAGATCATCCGCGCCGAGAGCCGGCCCTATCTCCAGTACGCGCCCTTCGCGTTCATCATGGACTTCGTCCGGGACTTCGCCAGGCTCAACGTCGAGGCCAAGGGAGAGGACAGCCTGCTGCGGCTCTACACCGCGCTCACCAACGTGGTGCCCGACGAGGAGAACCGGGAGGCCATCCTCAAGGCCTTCCGCCCCATCCTCGACTCCCGCCAGGACGAGAACGTGGCGCACCCCAACCTGGGGATCCTGGTCACGCGCGCCCTCGAGATCCTGATCGCCTCGGTGTCCATGAAGCGCCCGGTGCTGGCGGTCTTCGAGGACATGCAGTGGGCCGACGAGCAGAGCAAGCGCATCCTGCAGGAGCTGCGCGAGCGCACGGACATCCCGGCCTATTTCCTGGCCACGCGCCCCATCGTCCTCCAGAACATGGACGAGGAGACCTCCCGCAAGTTCGTCTCCTCGCGGTTCCTGGCGCCCGACCAGGTCCGGCCCCTGGTCGAGGCCATCATCGCCAAGGGCGAGGGCAACCCCTTCTACCTCAACGAGATGATCGCCTCCCTCGTGGACACGGGCCAGTGCCGGCTGGAGGGACCCGAGCGGAAACTGACGCTCAACCGGGCCCTGCCGTCGGAGCTCGACGTCAAACTGTTCCCGACGCTCGAGGGCATCCTCAGCGCCCGGCTCGACGCCCTGTCCCCCGATCTGCGCCGGATCCTCCGCATCGCGGCCGTGCTGGGCCGCAAGTTCAGCAAGAAGTCCCTCGACGCCGCCTGCGGCGAGGACACGGCGGAGGCGCTCGACGCGTTCGTCAAGAAGCAGTTGATCCGCCCGCCCGACACCGACGGACGCCACAGCTTCGTGCAATCCATGATGCGTGACTACGCCTACTCCAGCCTGCCCCTGGAGGAGCGGGCCGCGGCCCACCGGATCCAGGCCGAGAGCATGATCGCCAGCGACGGCTACAAGCCCGCCATCGACGACGTCATGATCGCGCGCCACCTCGAGTTGTCGGGGCAGCCGGAGAAGGCCGCCGAGTTCTACCTCGCCGCGGCCCACCATGCCAGGAAGCTGGGCACCAACTCCAACTCCGAGGCGATCCGGCACTACGAGAAGGTGCTCGAGCTGGTCCCCGACCAGAAGGACATGGTCTATCACGCCCACCGCGACCGGGAGACCATCCTGCGCAGCCAGGGACGCCGCGAGGAGCAGGTGGCC
>PHBF01000304.1 GCA_002841905.1 Deltaproteobacteria bacterium HGW-Deltaproteobacteria-17 | reverse complement strand
CGGCCCCAAGGAGGCCCGTGCCCTGCACCGCCCGGTGGAGCCCGGTGATCTCACCATCTCCACGGAATACCGGGTCCGGTTCGGCCTGCTGATCCTGCTGTGGATCCTGGGCTTCCGCCTGCTGCTCCACGAGGCGCCGGCCGTACCCAACCGTTTCGGCGCCCCCTGGGCGGTCGCCTCCATCGTGGCCCTGTACATGGGGTGGTTCTGGCCTCTGTTCGCAGCGCTCGCCGGCATGGCGGTGTTCCTGATGCGCGGCGCCTGGCGCACCTGGGCCGCGTGGGGCCTGGGCGCGCTGATCTTCGCCTGGGGCGTCTCCCGCGGACTCGTGTACAGGCCCTTCGATCTGGCCATGCACGAGGTGAGGATCCATTTCGTCTATCTGTTCTTCCTCTTGGAGCTCGGGGCCGGGGTCCTCCTCTATGGGCGCCTGTTCGGCCCCGCACGTTGGCGGGAACGGCTCTGGGGCGGCTCCCTCCTGGCCATGGCCATGGCGCCGTTTCTCCACTTCCCCTCGCTGTACGCTTACGGGTTCCTGCGCACGACGCCGTTCTTCCTGAGCGTTCACCTGGCGGCCACTGCGCTGTGGTTCTGCGGGCCGGACTTCAACCGACGCCCGTGGAAGGAGATGCTATCCCTGTTGTCGCTCCCTGTGGTCGCGGCGCTGCTGCTGCTGCCGCAGTACTCGATCTTCGTCGAGAATTTCCGCATCTTCGACTTTCCGCTGCTGCCTCATCGTGAAGGCTCCGGCTGGAACATGGTCTACGCGATGGTGCCTTTCGCGTTGTCGACGTTCTTCGCCGTCCGGCAGACGCACCTGCGCCGGGAGAAACTGGTCTGGATCCTTCCGGCCTTCCTGCTGACTCCGGCCTTCCTGCTGCTGGGGCACCACCTGTCCCCGTTCGTCTTCGCCGGCCTCTTCTGGGGGCTGCTGGCGCTTTGGTTCATGCCCTCCCGCTGGTTCCCCGGCGGCTGCAAGTGGCTGCTGACCTTCTTCTGGACCCAGTGGCTCCTGTCGTACATGTTCTTCTTCTCGCTGCAGGTGTTCTACCAGATCCATCTGCTCTTCCTGTGTGCGTTCGCGCTGCTGGAGGCCTCGCGCTTCATCGCCACCCACAAGCCGGACCGCCCGTATGGGCTGCTCGTCATCCCGGCGGTGGCGCTGATCCTGCTCTCCTTCACGGCGTTCTTCAGCATCCGGACCTGCGGGATCGACTTCCGCTTCGGGCTGGCCTGGTTCCCCGACCTGTTCGAGACGCTCTGGTTCCTGGTGTTCGGCGCCACGCTGGTGAAGTACTTCTCGCCGGTGTTCCTGATCAAGGCGCTGGAGACCTCCCAGTGCCGGGAGCTCGCCATGCCGCGCCTGCTGCGCTGGGGCACCTTCCTGGCGTGGACGGTGATGCCCCTGATGCTGACGCTGCTGTTCATCTCCGAGAAGGTACCGCTGGTCGTGGACACCCTCGAGGAGGGGATGTACCTGCTCGGCGTCTCGCTGACGCTCCTGGTGACCGAGGCCTTGCCGGTGGGCTCTTTCCGGGTCGCCGCCCTCTCCCCTGCCGCGTGCTCCACGCCGGCCACGGATCTCCAGGCTGCGACCGAACCGCCGGCCGCGCCGACGGCCGTGGACGAATCATTGACTTGAGCGTTTTTGCCGTCACAATAGGGCATGCTCTGGATCTGGCTGCTATTCCCCCTCCTGACCGCCGGTGAACCGTCCACGGCGCCCGACGCCTGGGAATGGGGCAAGCGCCTGTCCGCGCTCCGGGCCTCCATCGCCCGGCCGCCGGTGGACGCCGACGCCGTCTGGACGTCCTTCTCCGGTGCCCCCTCTCCGGTGGCCGAGGAGGCCGCGCTGATGCTGGTGCGCACCCTTCCCGAGCCTGGGAGGCGACGGCGCTTCCTCGAAAAGGCGTTCGCCCCGCTGGGGAGCCTCACCACCGCGGCAGGTCCGAAGGAGGCCGCCCGTTGGCTCACCGAGGACACCTGCACCGCGCCGGCGCGGCTGGCCGTGTTCCGGGAGCTCGCCCCGCTGCTGCCGGCCACCGACCAGAGCACCGCCTGGGAGACCCTCTGGGACACCTTTCCCGGTCATCCCCAGGCCTTCTCGTTCCTGCTGGCCGCCATCGACGCCGCCGCCGCCGCGGGACAGAAGAAGGAGCTCGCCCGCCTGCGTCGCGTGCAGCTCCTGTTCCTGCCGCAGACCGTCGATCCCGAACTGAGACGGGAGCTTCTGGCAACCCTCCCCTGCGCACGCCGCGCCCTCTACATCCGCATCGCCTACGGCCTGGGCGCCTGGGAAGCGGCACTGGAGCTGGTCAAGGACTGCCCCGACCCGCTGTGGGAGGCCCGCACGCGATACCAGCTTGGCGAGTATGAGAAAGCGCTGGCGATGCTGCAGACCCTGCCCGAGAAGCAGCGTCCGGCCTCCCTGGAGAACCGCCTGGCGAGCCTCGCCCTGCCGGCACCGGAGCTCGCGACCCGCTATGAGGCGCAGTTCGCCAGGGACCCGTCCGAGGCCGCACGGCGCCGGTTGATGAAGACGCGCATGCTCGCCGGACAGTACGACCGCGTGGTGGCCGATCTGGAGAAGGACACGACCCCGAACTATCGCTTCATGCGCGGCCTGGCCGCCTGGATGGGCAAGCGCACCGGGATGGCGCGCAGCATCTGGAAGGTTCCCTCGGAGGGCGAGAGCCTCGAGGACCGCCTGACACGGCAGTACTGGTACGCCGCCGCCGGAGGGCCCGACGAGCTTGCCGGGAACTACAACCCCGCACACCCCGTCCATGCCTACTATCTCCGCACCCGTTGGCTGGCGCGCGTCCGGCCCCGAACCGTCACCGTGACGCGGGCGCTCTCCCTGCTGCTCCCCAGGACCGGCGCCTCCGGTACCCAGCTGGCGAAGCTGGCGCGCAAGAGCCAGCTCCCTGACGCCGCCGCGCTGGCCTTCTCCCTCTGGAGCGAGGACTTCACGGACCGCACCGAGTCGTGCCTGCTGGATCTGATGTCGATGCGCTCTTCCCGCTTCCGCACCCTGCTGGACCTCTGGCGATGCCCGCACCTGGTCGACGGCCACCCCGACCAGTGTCCCTTCTCCACCGTCTCCCTGGCCCAGCTGCCGGCCATGCTGGTGGCGTGGACGGCCCAGGAAGGGGACTGGCCCGGCTTCCTCCCGGCCTCCCGTCCGTTCCTGCCGCAGCCCCACCTGCGGGAGATCCGCGATGCCGCCCGGCGCTTTTCGGTCCCTGCTTCTTTATTGTGGGCCATCATGCAGACGGAGAGTTCGTTCTACCCCCGCGTGATCTCCCGGGCCGGCGCCATCGGCCTGTTCCAGGTCATCGTGCCCACCGGCGCCCAGATCTCGACTGGGCTCAAGCGGCAGCCGTTTCATCCCGGCATGCTCCTGGAGCCCGAAACCGCCGTGGAATTCGGCGCCTGGTACCTGCGCCACCTCGCCGATCAGTTCGGTGATCACTGGGCGCTGGTGGCCGCGGCCTACAACGCCGGTCCGCACCAGG
>PHBF01000303.1:3579-6417 GCA_002841905.1 Deltaproteobacteria bacterium HGW-Deltaproteobacteria-17 | reverse complement strand
CCTCGACGGTCTTGCCGTCGCCCGAGCTGGCGCGCAGCTCGTGCATGGGCTCCCAGGTGGCGCCGGGGAGCATGTAGGTCAGTTCGAGGGTGACGGGCCCCGGGGTGGCGGCCTGCAGCGTCACCAGGACGTTGGTCTCCTCGAGCTTCATCAGGGCCTTGGCGTCGTTGAGCCGGCGCTGGCTGGCCTCGTACTCCGGAGCCAGCTCGTCGAGCCGCAGCATTACCTTCCGGCGGGCCCGGGCGTTGGCGCGCAGGGAGTCCGTGATGAAGCCCAGCACGTCGCCGTAGGTCTTGACGTTGACGTCGCCGATGAACGTGTCCTGGGTGATCTTGGTCTGTGAGAACGCCTTGATGTTCTCGATCTGCTGCTTCTGGGCCTCGAGCACGGCCAGCTCGTCGCGCAACGCCGCGAGCCGGTTGGTGATGGCCTTGTGTTCGGCCTCGACCTTGCGCCAGCTCTCATCCGTGGGGCGGGCCAGGAACCGGCGATCGACGCGCACGTCGAGGATGCGGCCGGCGCTGGCCGACACCTGCACCGAGCCGTCATCGACCCAGCCGGGCAGGCTCGGGAACGTGTACACCGTGGGTTCCGCCAGCACCTGGGCGGTCGCCTGCCGTGTCAGCCTGGCCCGGTCCGAATACACCGTCACACGCACGACCTTGGATTGGAGCCGCTGTCCCTCGGTCTCCGCGTCGGCGACGTCCATGGCCGGCGGCGGCGGGGTGGAAGGCTCCACCGTCCGGTGATGGCGGTGAGGCCGGTCTTCAGGGGTGGTGGCCCTGGGTTTGGTGCAGCCAAGCATGGTCACGGCCAGGCCGAGCACCAGGCCCGCGCGTCCGACCATGTTCAACCTCTGACAAAGGGTGTTCTTTTTCATGATTTTCCTCCGGCCGCCAGTATCCCACGATGGCCACCGTTGTCAACGCGCAGGTGGAGACGTCCCGGAGCGGGCGGTCGATTCAGGGGGCGGTGTCGGAGCAGCAGCGGAAGCCGACGGTGGGCAGTGGCACCGAGCCGGCGGCCTGTGACAGGTCGAAGGCGCAGGTCAGGCCCGGCCACGGGGTCTGAAACTCTCCGCCGCGGATGACGTAGACGTTGTCGCCCATGGCGGTCGTGCCGCGCAGGTCGTCGGTCCACTCGCGGAGGTTGCCGCTGAGGTCGAACAGGCCGTCGGACGAGACGCACTGCATCATGGCGCCGGTGGCCAGCAGCACGTCGTCGTCGCTGCCTCCGGGGATGCCGTCGGCGTCCACACCGTTGCAGGAGTCGGGCGAATAGGTGTCGCCGTAGGGATAGACACGGTCCTCCGCGCCGGCACAGGCGGCCTGCCACTCGGCCGCCGTGCACAGACGCTTGCCGACCCTCACGCAGGCGGCCAGGGCGTCGGCATAGGTCACGCTGGCCCAGGGCAGGACCATGGGACGCGAGCAGGGGCGAGCCCCGGAGGCCCCCGACGAGGAGGGCGTGGCGTCGGGGCGGGAGGCCTCATACCGGTAGATGTAGAAGTCCAGGCCGGAGTGGGTGATGTGCACCATGTCGTCGATGACGTGGGCGGGGTCGGCGGGATCATAGTTGTCCACGATGCCGTCGCAGTTGTCGTCTGCGCCGTTGCAGAGCTCTTCCCGCGGGGCGAGGGGATCGGGGTCGGGCAGGACGCTCAGGTCGCAGACCGTGTCGAGCCGGGTCAGGGGGTTGCACACGCGAACACCGACATCGCGGCAGCCGCCGATGAGACCGTTGTCGCAGGCCTGTCCCAGATCGATGTAGGGTTCGTCGGCCACGCCGTCGCAGTCACCGTCGTGGCCGTCGCAGAGGGTCTCGTCGAGGGCGATGCCGTTGGGCACGCGTGGGTCGAACTCGACCTCGGGGGCGTAGTTGCAGTACCAGGTGGTGACCGAGGGCGTGCCGCGGGAGGCGCAGACCATGGTGGTGCCCGCGCAGGGCGTGCCGGCGGTGGTGCGGCACACGCCCGTGGGGGGGGTGGGCAGCTCGTCGGGCTCGTCGGCGGTTCCGTCGCAGTCGTCGTCGACCCCGTTGCAGTCCTCGGGGACGGAGGGATAGACCGGGCAGGGATATTCACAACCGGGCAGGTTCGGGTCCAGGTCGGCGAACCCGGGCAGGCAGCCCAGGAAGCGGCAGTCACCCTCGAAACAGTCGGTCAGGGCGTTGGGCAGCGTGCAGATCCTGCCGCAGGTGCCGCAGTTGGAGGGGTCCTCCTGCAGGTTGAAGCCGTTGTCGCGCACGCCGTCACAGTCGTCGTCGAGGCCGTTGCAGACCTCGGGGACCCCAGGCGGGATGCAGGGCGGGTCCGCATCCGCGTCGTCATCGATGTCGGCGGCGTCACCATCGGGGGTGTCGCTGTCGGGCACGCCGCCGTCGGGATACAGGTAGATCGGCCTGGGGTCGCAGGCGGCCAGCGCAGCCAGCAGCACGGTCGCGGTGAGGATGGCGGCGATTCTCATTTCGCACCTCGAAGGCGGGCCAGGAAGAGGCCCAGCAGGAGCAGGACACCAGGGAAGGCGAACCCCGCCCCGGAAGAGGGAACGGTGCCGCCCGCGGCGCACGTGCAGCCGACCTTGCCGGACACGGTGAAGACCTCGGGATCAGGCAACGGGGTGCGGTAGCGGCAGCGCGCCGAGCCGTCGTCGAGCAGCTCGCAGACGGTGCCGTCGGGGCAGTCCAGCAGCGGGCATGGATCGGGGATGCACTCGCCGGGGTAGACACAGACGCTGCCCTTCTCGCAGAAGACCAGGGGGCACGGGTCGGTCTCGCACTGTCCCTCGACGCAGACGGTGCCATCGGAGCAGGCGGGGGTGCAGGTGACGGGTGAACACC
>PHBF01000303.1:0-3535 GCA_002841905.1 Deltaproteobacteria bacterium HGW-Deltaproteobacteria-17 | reverse complement strand
GGCCGTCCCCTCGGGGCAGCGCTCGTCACGGCAGAGATCACGGCACTGGCCGTCGGCACAGTACTGGTCGGCCCCCGGGCAGGTCACCTCCGCGCAAGGATCGTCGCGGCACAGCCCGTCGTAGCAGATCAGCGGGGGATCGCACCCCAGGGTGTGGCAGTCACGGCAGGCGCCCAGGACGCAGGTCTCGTTGGTGTCGCAGGACACGTCCGCGCAGGGGTCCACGCAGGCGTTGTCGACGCAGATCTCGCCGGGAGCGCAGGAGGCGCAGGCCGTGGGCATGCACACGCGGACGTCCTCGGAGTCGACGGTGTAGTCACGGCAGACATAGCCGCCGCCACAAGGGAACTCACCCTCGCCGCAGCGGGCGCGGCAGCCGCCTTCGATGCACCAGTACTCGGCCGGGCAGGGGGCCTCGTTGTCGGTCAGGCCGTCGCAGTCGTCGTCGAGGCCGTTGCACATCTCGGTGCCCGGGGTGACCGCGCCCAGGCAGACCATGACGCCACCGGCGCACTGCCAGGTACCGGGTTCACAAACGCCCTCGTCCTCGCCGCAGGGGAGGCCCATGAGGGGATCGGTCTCGTCGACCAGGCCGTTGCAGTCGTTGTCGAGGCCGTCGCAGATCTCGGCGCCGGTGGGGGTGCACTGGGTCTGGCAGTTGAGGCCCTCGTCGACCTGGTCGTTGCAGTTGTCGTCGAGGCCGTTGCAGACTTCGGCAGACGGTGTGGCACCCGGGGTGGTGATGATGCACTCGGTGCCCGCGCCGTCGAGGCGGCATCTGTACTCGCCGGTGCCGCGGCAGGCGCCGATGGCGCCGTCGTCGCAGGGCTGCCCAAGGGTGGGGAAGTCCTCGTCGACGAGGCCGTCACAGTCGTCATCCCAGTTGTTGCAGCGCTCATAGACGACCGAGTCCGCGACGATGCCGGCGAGCACCGCAGCCAGCTCGTCCTCGTTGCCGACGAAGAAGGCGTTGCGGGAGCCCCCGAAGGAGCCGGCCTGGGCGATCTGGTTCAGGGAGGCCTGCTCCGAGGGCAGCACCGAGAAGCCGATGACGTAGGTCTCGATGGCCAGGTCGTTGAGCAGCTCGGCCGCGGCGGTCACCGGGTTGCCGCGGCAGGTCTCGATGCCGTCGGTGAGCAGGATGACCGCGTAGCGGCGGCAGGTGTCGATGCGGTCGTCGGCGATGGAGGCTGCCATGTAGCCCTTGACGGCCAGCAGGGAGTCGGCCAGCGGCGTGGGGCCGGTGCCGCGCAGCTCGCAGTCGCCCCCCCCGGCGAAATTGCAGAAGTCGCCCTCGATGCGGCTCTCGTTGAAGTTCGTCTCCTGGTTGTCGATCCACATGATCAACTGGTTGACCGGGCGCTCGAAGCCAACGAGGATGTCGGCACCGCGCCGCACCGAGCCGCAGCCGCCCGCGTAGTTGATGCAGGCGTCAGAGGTCGGGCTCTGGGGCGGGACCGCGATCGTGCCGGCCGCACCCGCGGTCACCGAGCAGGCGTTGGGCGTGCCCGTGTTGTTGGTAGGATCGTCGTAGGTGCAGCAGATGCCCGCGCACTCGAAGGAACGGGCGAGCTGGCAGTTGACCGAGGGCCCCGAACCCTGGGCGTAGCGGGCCAGGCCGAAGTCGATGTCGGGATAGTAGGCCGAGATGACGTTGCGCAGGGCCTCCTTGGCCTTGTACAGCCGGCTGTCGTTGCCCGCGATGCCGTCGGTGTTGGTGTTCAGGCCCACGTGCCCCGGAGAGCCGTCGCCGAAGGTCCACGCGCCGGTGAGATCCAGCAGCATCGACCCCGAGGTGTCCACGATGACCATGAACCGGCTGCGCGTGTCGGTGATCGGAGGCTGGCACAGGGGATCGTCTTCCGGGACGCAGTCGTTGGGGACGCCTCCGGAGCAGGCCTCGACGGTGACCTCGCATCCGCCGGTGCCGCAGCTGCGGTCGGGGAGGTTGTTGTCGATGATGTCGTCGAAGTCGTTGTCGTAGCCGTCGCAGACCTCTCCGACGTAGACGCCCGAGAGCTGGAGCTCGCCCGCGCCGCCACCGGCCTCGCCCGCGCAGGAGCACACGCCGCCGGCGGCCCCCCCGACCCGGAACGCGGCCAGTTGGTGGATGTTCGCCGGGGAACCCGACAGCACGCTCACGATGCCGCCGCCGCCGCCGCCGCCGCAGTCGTCGCAGGTCCCGCCCACCTGCGCGCAGCCGGGGCATTGGCCGGCAGGATAGGCCTGCGTGTTGCCGCCGATGCCGCCCGCGGCGCTGATCACCGCGGCCTCGCCGATGTTGACCGAGTCGCCCACGATGAGCACGGATCCGCCCGCGCCGCCGCCCGCCGAGTCGTTCTTGATGCCGCAGCCGCGCCGCCCGTCGGACACGACGCTGCCCTGGATGTCCATCACGCCGGTGCCCAGCGGCGTGACCGCCGCGAGCACGATGCGTCCGCCGCCGGGTCCGGCCACCATGCACACGGGTGCGCTCCAGCCGTCGCCGTCGCGGCAACCCGCGTCGCCGCCGGCCGCGCCGAACTCGATCTCGTAGATGGAGTGTGAGAAGGCCTGGCCGGCCACAGTGGGAAGGCCGTTGCCGTCATAACAGTTGGAGATGGTGGTGCAGGTGGTTCCTCCGGCATAGAAGCCGCAGTCCTCCTCCCAGTGCAGGGGGAAGGTGCAGACGCCGCCGGGGCAGTCCCGGGTGCCGCGTCCACCCGCGCCGAAATGGGCGCCGCCGCCGCCGGAGTCACGCACGGCGCAGCCGCCGCGGCCACCTGCGGCCGGGAAGGCCGCCGGTCCGGGGCCGTTCTGGCACAGCACGGGCTGGTAGCCCGACGCGGTGCCGACGATCGACGACGTGGCGTCGATGTAGATGCTGGGGGCCACGAGTTGGAGGTTGCCGGTGTTCACGCGGTCGGTCCCGTTGAAGGGCGTGACCGTGATGCGGCCGTTGTTGACAACCGTGATCGAATCATAATGGTGGATCCCGCCCATCTGCACCGTGGTGTTGTCGACGACCAGGCTCTGCGCGGATGCTGGATGATGGAGAGTGAATATTGAAAGGATGAGAACCAGGGACGAAAGAGTGGTGCGCATGAAAGCCCCCTTCCGTCGAAATATACCAGATTTGCCGCCAGGCGTCATCCGGCACGTTGATGTGAGAGGGAGCCTTCCCGCTGGCGACGGTGGCCACAGGGCGCGGTGCCAGGGACCGCAGACCGCGGAACAGGAGGTCAGTTGGCGTTCTCGAAGCAGGAGAAGAACAGCAGGACGCTGGCGCCGTTGAGGGCCTCGTTGCTGGGGCCGACGAGACGGATTGTGCACGAGTCCATGGCCTTTGTGATGGAAGCGACCTTGAGGATGGTGCCGGCGGGGATGGACACCGGGACCGGCGCGGTGGGGTTGGAATAATCCCTGGTGAGGATGCCGCGGGCGTAGACCAGCTCGGGCAGGTGGGTGGTGCACTTGTTTTCCAGCGTGACCACGACGTCGCCGGACGGGGAGGTGGTGGCGGCGACGTCCTTCATGTTGATGGCGTTTCCGGGGT
>PHBF01000302.1 GCA_002841905.1 Deltaproteobacteria bacterium HGW-Deltaproteobacteria-17 | reverse complement strand
ATCTGATCACTTCCTATCCCGGCGGCATGGTCGGGGTCTCCCCCTTTGACTGCGGCAACCAGGACAAGCGTGACGTGGCGTTCTGCTTCGCGGAAAACCTGGGCTCGGTCGCCGACATCGTCACCACGATCGTTCATGAGGCCGGGCACGGGTTCGGTCTGGCGCACATCGACAATCCGGCGGCGATCATGAATCCGTATGTCACCACCGATCCTGACTGGGGTGCCGGCACCGTGCCTGACGGAAGCGCCTGCGACGGTTCCGGTTCACAGGTGAGCATGGAGGTGCTGACCGAGAACCTGGGTTCCCACGCCGACGTGGAGACGCCCTGGGTGGACTTCACCAATCCCGGGGACGGTGCCCGCGTCAACCTGCCTGTGGTGGTGAACCTGGTTACCGGCGACGAGGACAGCCTGGGGGTCCGCACGGAGTTGTTCCTGGACGGGCAGAGCATGGGTGAGAAGACCTGGCCGTATTTCTCCTGGCGTGTCAGTTCCGCCGAGGCTGGTCGTCACACGCTCAAGGCCGTCGTGGTCGATCGTGCCGGCAACACCTCGTCCACCTCCATCACGGTCACGGTGGACACGGGGTGTCTGACCGATGGCTCCTGCACCAACGGCAGGTCCGGCGTCAGTGAAGCGTGCAAGGCCGAGACCTCCTGCCATCTGGGCCTCTGCGTGCAGGACCTGACCGGTGAGGGTTCCTGGTGTTCGGCGCCCTGCAAGTATGACACCTCCGCCTGCGCTCCGGGCATGACCTGCGTTCCCAACAAGGACGCCACCGAGTATTATTGTGCCCAGGGGCTGGGTCCGGTCACGCGCAAGAGCCGCGCCCTGGACTCCCAGATCGGTTGCACCACGGCTCCGGGCTCACGTTCCGGGCTCCCTGTGGCGCTGATGCTCTTCTCCCTGGCTGGTTGCTGGTTCTTCCTCCGACGGAAGATGTGAATTCAAGGAAAAATCTTATCGAAGGGGAGGCGGTCCGGGATTCGCGGGGCCTTCGGCGGTCTATGATTTTTTCGGGGGGTCGAGGCTGAGCTCCTTGGCGGCCTTGAGGCTCACGAGGGCCTCCTTGGCAGGACCGTCGGGCATCCCCTCGATGGCCCCGGCGAGGATCTCGATGTCCTTCTTGCACTGGGCGACCATCGCGTTGTGGGCCTTCTCGAAGTGTCCGTAGAACTCCTGGAGCTGGTCTCCCTTTCGGAGCGGCCACACCGGACCGAGGTCGTTGGCGGCCATCCGCTCGAGGTACCGGGCGATCTTGAAGAGTGGGCCGGCGACCTTGTGGGTGAGGACGATGGTGTACAGGAACAGGATGATGACGAACAGGATGGAGAACGCGAGGACGCCGATCTTGATGCGCAGGTCGTTCTGGCGCCGAAGTGCGGCCGCCTCGGTCATGTCCCTGTCCATCTTCTCCTTGGCCGCCTTCAACTGGGCTTCCTTCTTGACGCGGACCGTCTCAATCTCCTTTTTCAGGAGTTCTTCCTTCTTCTTGATCTCCTCATCGCGGGCCTTGATGTCCTTGGCGTCATTCTGCTCAATCTCCTTGAGCATGGTCTCGGCCATTTCCTTGAATTCTTCCTGGGTCTGGAGCAGGGCCAGGACATCGGTGGCCTGCTTGGTCTTCTTCTTGAAGACCTCCTTGGTCTCGGTGCTCTCCTGGGTGAAGACCTCCTGGGTCTTCGCGCTCTGTTTGTTGAAGAGGCCAAGGATTTCCTTGGACTGGTGCTCGTGCATGGCCTTGGTGTCGTCGAACTGGCGTTCAGCGACCTTGTTGGCGTTGTTGGCCTGGATCCAGATCAGCGCGATCAGGATGCTGGTGGCCACCACGGCCACGCCGACCATGATCAGCGCGTAGGTCAACTGGAATTTCTTGTCGAGGAGGAAGTTCTTCAGATGGCGCTTCGGAGGGGCCTGCGGCTTGGTCGAAGGGGTGGCGTTCTCGGTCATGTTGATTCTCCTTGACAATTACAGGCTGCGCGCCAGGAACTGCTTGACGCCCGCGAAGGCGGCCGGCGTGGCGTGCTTGATGCAGGTTTTGATGGTCGCCGGCGTGAGCTTTCCCGTCACCCCGGCGTTGGCACTGTTCATCATCTTGATGGATTTTCCGGGGAAGGTGGCCACGATCAACTTCAGGTCGCAGACGACTTCTCCACTGTCCAGGGAAATTTCCAGCGTACCATCGATCATGAAGCCCTTGAGTTTTTTCTTCTTCAGGTCACCCTCGGACGGCTGCTTGCACCCGGGAAACATGGTCGTGACATAGGCGACTTCAGCGCCCTGAGCGTTGAGCAGATCGCGCAGGGCCGACAGAATCTCGGTCTTGTCACTGGTGGAGCCCGTCAGATCCAATGGGCCGATGTTCAGGTAAATCTGCTTGCCTTTGAGGTCGATTTCGGGGCAGGCGTCAGCCAGCATCTCCAAGGCTTTCTTGGCGTTGTCCTTGAGGAACGACTTCTTCGATTTGGCGGCCTTCTCCAGGTCGGGGATGGCTTCCTTGTTGCCGAGCTTGCCCAGCGAGAGCGCGGCGGTCCCCTGGACCGTCTCGTTTTCGTCGTTGTTGAGCGTGTAGAGCAGGGCTGCGAAGGCCTTGGCCTCCCCCTTGTGCTTGGAGAGCAGCATCGCCGCCGTCACACGGACCTTGTAGTTGTCCGCGGTCTTGAGCGTGTTGATCAGCACGTCCACGTTGTCTGCGTGGGCCGGACGCGCCAGCAGCAGGAAGGTTGTCAGGCTCAGGAGAAGGAAATGGATTTTGTGATTCATGGTGATGCCTCGCCGGATGACCGATTCACCGACGAACGAAAGGGGAGACAATTCAAAACGTCGTGCATGGATGACTCACCATTTCCGGCAGCTTGGGACGGGGACAAAACGCGAAAACCGGAGTCTTTATTGTTGCCAAGTGGTGCACCTTGTCAACTGGGAATTTGGAATTCCGGAAAATGGCCGGTTCTGAATTGTCGTTCGCTGAAGTTCCGGCGGGGATCAGAAGAGGGTGGGCCTGGGCGACTTGTCATCGTCATCGGAGGTCCCGCCGGTGCCGTCCGAATCAGGGAACAGCCCCGGCGTCTTGATGCCGTCGAACAGCCCCGGCGCCTCGGAGGTCGGAGCTTTGAGTGTACGGGCTGCCATGGGCGCCGGTTTGCGGAAGCTCTTGGCGCGCTCCTCCACGTGGAGCTCCTCGTCGAGGGTCAGATACCGCTGTTTGGCGATTCCGAGGTACTCCGGATCCAGCTCGATTCCCATGAACCGTCGATCGAGCAGCGCGCAGGCGATGCCGGTCGTTCCTGAACCGGAGAAGGGATCGAGGACCAGGTCGCCGGGCCTGGTGGAGGCCTTCACGATGCGCATGAGCAGCTCCAGCGGCTTCTGGGTCGGATGCCTTCCGAAGCGCTTCTCGTGCTTGCGGGGGGACTGGATCGACCAGATGCTCTGCATCTGCTTGCCGCCGTTCTCCTCCTTCATCGCGTGGTAGTCGAAGTAATGCCTCGACTGCGGGGAGGGGGCGGCCCAGATGATGCTCTCGGTCGCATGGGTGAAG
>PHBF01000301.1:1629-5213 GCA_002841905.1 Deltaproteobacteria bacterium HGW-Deltaproteobacteria-17 | reverse complement strand
TCACGGGGGTGTTGGGATGCACACCGGACTGCAGCCAACTGGCTGAATCGGACTGCGCCAACATCACGGACATCTCGGTGGGCCGAGACCACACCTGTACATTGCTCAGTGACGGGAGCTTGCGCTGCTGGGGTGGAAACACCACGGGTCAACTGGGGGATGGAACCATCATCCACCGAGTTACGCCTGTGCAAGTGACAGGAATATTTTCGGCGAATTCCATTGCTTCAGGGGGATATCATAATTGCACTACGCTTTTAGATGGGACTGCCCGCTGTTGGGGGAATAATGGGTATGGACAACTGGGGGATGGAACCATTACGGACCGCAATGTGCCGATCGAGGTCTCGGGGCTGGCCAACGTGGTCTCCGTCTCGTCAGGTAGTATTCATTCTTGTGCCGTTCTTGGGGACGGCACTGCCCGTTGCTGGGGTGCCAACGGCTCTGGCCAGCTCGGGGACGGAACCATGGAAGACCATCCACGGCCCGTCTCGGTCTCAGGATTATCGAACGTGATTTCCATCTCCGCCGGATCGGATCATACCTGTACGCTGCTGCTCGATGGCACCGCCCGCTGCTGGGGACAAAATCATTGGGGGCAACTTGGAGACGGCACCAACATCAGCCGGACCACGCCCGTGACCGTCGCGGAGTTGACCAACGTGACGTCCCTCGAGGCAGGATGGGACCACACTTGTGCCCGGCTCGGCGACGGAACCGCACGTTGCTGGGGTGCCAACGGCCATGGCCAGCTCGGGGACGGCACCAACATCAGCCGGAACATGCCCTTCACGGTCATCGGATTGACAAATATTGTCTCCATCACGGCGGCGTGGAGCCATTCCTGTGCGGTTCTTCTCGACGGTTCCGTCCTTTGCTGGGGCTACAACTACTCCGGTCAGCTTGGAGACGGCACCACGGATGACCACAATTTACCCACACTACTGACCGGTCTGCCCGCGGCGACCCGGGTGTACGCCGGACAGCAACATACTTGCGCATTGATGCATGACGGCCTCGCCCGCTGCTGGGGTGGCAACAACTACGGCCAGCTCGGTGATGGCTCGACAATCGACCGCCTCACGCCAGTTGTCGTACTCCCGTAATCCGCGTTCCTGCCCGAACCCGAGTAACACAAGCAACTGACCGCGCACACCTCCCCGACCGCCCCGGCCGCGAAACTTTCACGGGAACCGGTCGCTCGTGGTGGAAGAACAACTTCCGCTCGTCGAGAATCCCCCCTGCGATTTTCCTGGGTCAACCTGGGTCAACGGTTGTCCCACTTTGACCCAACTGACCCGATCTCAGGGTGAGCGGCTGGGAATCATCCGGAAGAACTGATGGACCGCAAGCGCATGATATGATTGGCCTTTTCCGATATTCCTTTCTGCAGTAAGGGTTATTTGCGCGCTTCGATTTTCGGCCCAGACGATCAAGGACGATTTCGGGCGTTGACGGGCCTTCCCGTTTCAGTGCACAGTCTGGAGATGCGTCCTTCCACGTGGTCCCGGGTCGATTTCTACTGGCCGCTGCTGCCCCTGGCCGTGTTCGTGGCATACCTGTTCGTCATGCCGCCCACGGCCGACGACGTCTGGTGGCGGCTGCATTCGGGGGACCGGATCCTGCGGACGGGACAGGTCCAATCGCAAAATGTATGGGCCTATCGTGACACCCATCATGAATGGGTGAACCACGCCGCAGGACACGATCTGGTCGCCGCGGCGGTGCACCGGGTCGCGGGGCGGCGGGGACTGGTTTTTTTATATGTATTGCCAATGATCTGGCTGGCCGCCCGGGTGCTGCGGCCCTTCGGACGGCGGCCACAACGGGGCGACCCACGCCCGCTCCGGGGCGACCGGCGCGACCTGGCCTGGGGGCTGTTCGTGCCGCCGCTGCTGGCCATACATTATGCGCTTCGGCCGTATGTCTTCAGTGACGTGTTCTTTTTCATTGCCATGGGCATTGCGGCCCGATGGCACGACCGGGAGACCCTCTCCCTGCGCGACGCCCTCCCGGTCCTTGGACTCTTTTTCCTCTGGGGCCAGCTCCACGGCGCGGTCTGGCCGGGGGTGCTCTTCTTCGGACTGTTCGCCATGCGTTGGAGCCGGCTGGCGCGGCTCCGGCTCACGGAAGCCCCCGCCGAACTGTGGCGACTCCGCTGGCTGGCCCTGCTCCCGGTCGCGGCGCTGGCCAACGTGAACCACTGGCACGGCCTGCTCCTGGCCTGGCGTTACGCCACCGGTGGACATTCCTGGCTGACGCGGCTGACGGAGTGGCAGCCCGCCGGATCCGTGGTGCTGCTCTTCGCCGGCGCCTTCGCGGGGGGCTTCGTGTTCGCCTGGCGCGGCCGCGGCTTCGCCACAGCTCGGCTGCTTCCGCTTTGGCCGCTGGCGGTGGCCGGGGCCCTGCAGATCCGGCACCTTCCGTGGCTGGTGCTGGGGTCGGTGGCCCTGCTGCAAGGGGCCGACGGGGAACGTCGGGCCGACGGACAGGGAACTCCAGAGGAGACCGCCGCGACGCCGGACGGTGTGGTGGACATATGGCCGGTGCGCCACGCCGGTCCGCTCCTGGGTGTGCTGTGCGTGCTGCTGGCCTTGATCCCGGCGTTTCTGCACGCGGACCGGCTCGAGGACCCGCGGTTCCATCCTTCGTCCCTGTACGACCGGATCGAGGCCCGGTGTGATCCCGGCGTCCCGTTGCGCGTGTTCACAACCCACGCCTGGGGCGGCTCCCTGGTGCACCGGTTCCACGGCCGGCTGGCGCCGTTTCTGGACGCCCGCAACGACTGCTTCTCGAAGGAGACCTTCGACCGCTATTTCCGAATCACCCGGCTTCTCGACGGCTGGTACGCGGTGCTCCTGGAGGACCGCCCCGACGGCGCGGCGCTTCCGGCGGCGCATCCCCTGGTCCCGCAACTGCTTCGACACGGCTGGATCCGCGGCGCGGAGGCAGGCCACGGGGTGTTCCTGGTCAGCCCCGGGCGCGGCCCGCTGTGCCGCTGATCATCCCCCTGCCCGACTTTGGATGGCCCTCAGCGGGGTACGTCACTCACGGATGTAGTGCCGGGCGCAGCGCTTGCTCTCGTACAGCATCAGGTTCAGGAAGCGCTTCCACTGCAGCTGGTTGCGCTCGCCGACCAGCGTGATCGCGGCCATCGCGCCCAGCACGATGGCGGGGTTCTTGATCTTGTTCCGCATCATGCCCTGGCAGAAGGCCGTGGCCGCGCCCGCGGAGTCGCCGTCGCGGTACCGGAAGAACGCCTCGGAGAACGGACGGGTCTCCTTGACCTCCTTGGCCGACAGGGCGATGGCGATGGCCGCCTCGAGGGTGGCCGTCTTCCTGTCCTTGGCGGTGGCGGCCGTGTGGATGTGCGCGGCGATCCGGCGACCGGCGCGGACCTTGCGCTTGGTCGACGAGACGATGCAACCGGAAAAGAGGAACAGACCTGCGAGGATGAGGGCAAGGGACCTGGTGCTCATGAAAACCTCCGGGAAGGACCCTGGTGAATATGGCCAGGGAAGAGTAACCCAGCGCCCGGATCCGACGCAAGGGGAATGTCCGACGGGTCCGGCGGGTCCGGCGGG
>PHBF01000301.1:0-1590 GCA_002841905.1 Deltaproteobacteria bacterium HGW-Deltaproteobacteria-17 | reverse complement strand
ACAGGTCTGAAAGATCGGACTCACGCTTCCCCTTCCTCGGGAAATGCATTACCCTGCGGCGGATGAACCCCTCCGTCTCCCGCTTTGACACTTTTTCATTGATTGTCCTCGCGGGCATCTGGGGCGGCTCGTTCATTTTCATGCGCATCGCCGCGCCCGTGCTCGGACCCATCTGGACGGCCGACCTGCGGGTGGGCATCGCCGGCCTCGTGCTGTGGGCGGTCTTCCTGGTCCGCGGCGCCTCCCTGGGCTGGCGGGAGCACGGGAGACACTACCTGATCCTGGGGTTCGTCAACTCGGCTCTTCCCTTTCTGCTGTACGCCTTTGCGGCCCAGCACATCCCGGCCTCCTATTCCGTGATCCTCAACGCGACCTCGCCGCTGTTCGGCGCGGTGCTCGCGATCCTGTTCCTGAAGGACCGCCTCACCGCGATGAAATGGATCGGCCTGGGGCTGGGGGCCCTGGGCGTGGCCCTGGTGACCGACCTGGGCGCGACGGCCACCGGCGCGATGTTCTGGCTGTCCATCGGGGCCTGCCTGCTGGCGGCCGCCTGCTACGCCGTCGGCGCGACCTACCTGAAGCTGCGGGCCTCGCACCTGAACCCGGCGGCCATCTCCACGGCGAGCCTGCTCTGCGCGGGCCTGATCCTGGCCCCGGGCCTGCCGCTGGTGCCGCCGAAGGCACCGGTCACCGGGCTGGTGATCGCGTCCGTGGCCGCCCTGGCGGTGGTCTGCAGCGCCCTGGCGTACCTGATCTACTACCGGCTGATCGCGCGCATCGGACCCACGCGGGCGCTGACGGTCACCTTCCTGATGCCCGTGTTCGGCATGCTCTGGGGTTTCCTCTTCCTGCGTGAGCAGATCACATTGAAGATGATCGCCGGCGCGGGCCTGGTCCTGCTCTCGCTGCGCTTCGTGCTGAGCACCGCCGACGGACGGCGTTGACATCGGCCCTCAGGGGCGTATTGTCTTTGCATCGGACCGGCCATCGCCGATCACAACCCGCAAGGAGGTCTTCACCATGTTTCCGAAAATCGCGTCCTGTTCCGCCCTTGAAATCCTCGATTCCCGCGGCAACCCGACCGTCCGCGTGGAGGTCCGGCTCGACAACGGCCTGGGCGGGGCCGCCTGCGTCCCGTCGGGCGCCTCCACCGGCGAGCATGAGGCCGTGGAGCTGCGCGACGGCGACAAGAAGCGCTACCTCGGGAAGGGCACCCTGCAGGCGGTCAACCACGTCAACCGCATCATCGCGCCGGCGATCATCGGCATGGATCCCCGCGAGCAGGCCGCCGTGGACGGCATGATGATCGCCCTCGACGGCACGCCCAACAAGGGCAAGCTCGGCGCCAACGCCATCCTGGGCGTCTCCATGGCCGTGGCCGTGGCCGCCGCCAAGGCCGCCGGCCTGCCGCTGTACGCCTATCTGGGCGGCCCGGGTGCCCTGCGCCTGCCGGTCCCCATGATGAACATCATCAACGGCGGCAAGCACGCGGACAACTCCGTGGACTTCCAGGAGTTCATGGTCATGCCCGTGGGCCTGCCCTCCTTCGCCGAGGCCCTGCGCTGCGGCGCCGAGGTGTTCCACAACCTG
>PHBF01000300.1 GCA_002841905.1 Deltaproteobacteria bacterium HGW-Deltaproteobacteria-17 | reverse complement strand
TCAAGCATGCGGGACGCCCAAAACCCGGCCGCGACCGCCAGCGCCGCTGCTGAAATCACAACGGCGGCAAGCAGAATGATCTTGTTTTTCTTTGTCATAGAGACAGATGTATCACCCTTTATGATAGCGGGCCATGATCTGCGTGCGCGTCAGTACGGCGTCCACCCTTGCAACGTGAGCGGCGATGTTTTCGCGGCCGCCCTCCTCGCGGTCGATGAGAGCGATGACGCGGTCAACGACGAGCCCGGTCTCGCGGGCCCGCTCGATGGCCGTGATCGTGGAGCCGCCGGTCGTAATGACGTCGTCGATTATCGCCACGCGCTCGCCGGCCTGCACGTTCCCTTCGATGGCCGATTTCGTCCCGTGTCCCTTCGCATCCTTGCGGACGATGAAGGACTTTATCGGTTTTCCCTTCTGGTAGGAGATGACGGACAGGGCGTTGGCGATGGGATCGGCGCCGAGGGTCAGGCCGCCCGCCGCCGTGATGTCGGTGTCTGCGAGCATATCGAAAATAATCTCGCCGATGAGGTTCATCCCTTCCGGGTCCAGCGTGGTGGGCTTGCAGTTGAAGTAATAGTTGCTGGTCTTGCCCGAAGCCAGTGTAAAGGGCGGATTGTCGCTGTATTTGAATGATTTCGCGATAATCATGTCGGCCAGTCTTTCTTTCAGGTTGCGAATGGTCATGTTATGAAATCTCCTTTACGAAAAGCGCCAGAATGCCCCGCTCTGTGAGCGGGGATGAATGGCGGATGCTGTTCGCGCAGGCTGAAGCCTGCGTCTACCCGTTCAGAAGCCCCGCCCTGTGGGCGGGGTTCTTCACTTGCGTCATCAGCTTTTCCACGACGCGCACCGCCGCGACGCCGTCCTTCGCATAGGCCGCCCCCAGCGACTCGGCGTAGGCCCGCGTCACTACGGCCCCGCCCAGGATAAAACGCGCCGGCAGTCCCTCCGCCGCGGCCGCCTCGATCACCTTTTTCATCTGGATCATGGTCGTCGTCATCAGGGCGGACAGGCCCACCACATCGGCGCGATGCTGTTTGACGGCGGCGATGACGGCCTCCACGGGCACGTCCTTGCCGAGGTCGATGATTTGATACCCATGATTCTTGAGCATCAAAGCCACGATGTTTTTACCGATGTCGTGAATATCCCCCCGGACGGTGGCCAGCACAACGGCGCCCTTGTGAGAGCGGGCCGCGGCGGGGTGATACAGCCGGGGCTCCAGGTGCGAGACGCCCAGGCGCATGGCCTCGGCGCTGGCGATCAACTGCGGCAGAAAGCATATCTTTTTGTCAAAGAGCTCGCCTACATGAACGATTGCCGGAACCATGACCTCGTCCACGAGGGACCCGACCTCCAGGCCCGCCGTCAGGGCGGCCTCGACCAGCGCGATGATCCCCTCGCGGTTTCCGTCGAGGATGGCCTCGCGGACTTTTTGACCAGGGGAAAGCGCCGCCGCCGTTGCGGGCTGCTGCGGCTGGTGCGTGAAATGCCGGATATAGGCCGCCGCATCGCGGTCCTTGAGCAGAAGCACATCCCCGGCCCGCTTGATATGCAACAATTCTTCGCTGCCCGGATTGGCGATGGCCATTGTGAGTCCCGCTGCCTGCGCCATCGCGAGGAAGGCGGCATCGACCCATCGGCGCTCCGGCATCCCGAAAGAGACATTGGAGAGGCCCAGGATCGTCCGGCATTGAAGTTTTTCCGCGCACCACCGCACAGTTTTGAGCGTTTCGAGTGCGGCCTGCGGATTGGACGCGGCTGTCATCACGAGCCCATCCACGACAAAATCATCCTTCGTCAGGCCGTAATGGCGGGCCTGACGGGACACGTCCCGGATGACGGCCTTGCGTTTTTCCGCCGTCTCCGGGATCTCGCCATCCGCCAGCGGCAGCAGGATGAACATGGCGCCGTATTTTGCGGCCAGCGACAGGAGCTTCCGGCATTTGTCCTTTTCTCCGGAGATGGAATTGATGAGCGCCCGGCCCGGATACAGGCGCAGGGCGGCCTCGATGGTTTCCACCTTCGGCGAGTCGATCACGAGCGGCAGGTCCGAATGGGTCGCCAGCAGGCCGATGATCTGCCGGATGGTCTTGACCTCGTCGATGCCCGGCACGCCGACGTTGACATCCAGCAGGTCGGCCCCCTGCTGCTCCTGCCGCCGTGCGATCTGCCGGACGAGGTTCATGCTGCCCGCCAGGAGTTCTTGTTGCAGGGCCTCTTTACCCGTGGGGTTCAAGCGTTCCCCGACGACGCACAGCGGCTTGTTCGACTCCAGGATCTGATGGCGCCGGGATGAGCTCAGGGCGGCAATGCTCCTTTTCAGCGGGGCAAGGGGTTTCTGCATGGCCATTGCCTGCCGGAGCGCCGCAATATGCGCGGGCGTCGTGCCGCAGCAGCCGCCTATCAGGTTGACGCCGGCCTGAGCAAAGCGCTCGCCGAACGCGCCGAATGCCGCCGCGGACATTTCGAAGACCGTCTTGCCGCCCGCGAGCCGGGGAATCCCCGCATTGGGTTTGGCGGCCAGCGGCACGGTTGCGTATGGTTTCATGGCACGGATGAAGGGAAGCATGGCGTCCGGCCCGGTGGAGCAGTTGCAGCCTACCGCATCGGCGCCGAGGCTCTGCAGTGTGATCAGGGCGGTCACGGGGTCGGTCCCGCCGAGCGTCCGGCCGTCCGGTTCGTAGGTCATGGTGACGAGGGCAAAGCAGTCGCTGCATTCCTTCACGGCGATCAGGGCGGCCCGCGCCTCCTGGATATCCATCATGGTTTCGATGACAAACAGATCGACGCCGCCCTCAAGGAGCCCGAGGACTTGTTCTTTGAAAACAGCCACCGCCTCCTCAAAGGCCAGATCGCCGGAGGGTTCGACGAAGCGGCCGGTGGGTCCGATGTCGCCGGCAATGAAAGTCTGTTTCCCCACGGCGGCTCTCGTCAGCCGGGCGATGGTCCGGTTGACCTCCCGAACGTTTTCGATTCCGTATTCGCCCAGTTTCAGGCGGTTGGCGCCGAAGGTGCATGTATAAACCATATCCGCACCGGCCAGTGCATAAGCACGGTGGATCTCCTGGACAATCTCAGGGTGCTCGATGATCCAGGCCTCCGGGCAGACGCCGGGCGGCATCCCGCGCTGCTGCAGCTCCGTCCCCATCGCCCCGTCCAGAATGAGGATCTTATTCTTCAATAGACTGTTAATTCTCTGTTTTTTCGTCAATGGCCGTCTCCTATGATGTTATTCCCGTAATCGCCGTCACGGATTTTTCGGGGATGAGGATGCAGGCTTCCGTGATCTCGACGCCGATCTTTTCCAGCGCCAGCAAGCGATACATTGTCCGCTGGTTTTCCAGCGCCAGATCGCCGTAGCCCGCCGAATAGCGCGTCGGCAGCAGGCGCTTTCCCTGCCGGCGCAGGGTCTGGTTGTAACAGGCCATGATCCAGTCCAGCGCCGTGTCCACGGTTTCGCTGGCCGTCGCGTCGAGAACCACCCCGCGCGTGACGTTGCGGCCCGCGGCGTCTTCCTGAATGGCCGTCATGATTTCCGGACCGGCCGTCGCCCCCATAAGGAG
>PHBF01000299.1 GCA_002841905.1 Deltaproteobacteria bacterium HGW-Deltaproteobacteria-17 | reverse complement strand
AGGACGCGGCGGCGCTGCTGGGTGTGAGCCGTCGCAAGCTCAACTACATGATCCAGCGCATGGGCATCACGCATCCGACCTGGCGCCGCAACCGGGCCGAACCGCGCGCCGGGGCGATAGGTCACTCCGCCATCGAAGGGCGCGCCGTAGATCGCCCAGTCCACCGGCCTCTGCCCCGGCGCCGCCGCGTTGAGCATGGGAAACCGGCAGAAGGTCGGCACGCCCGACCAGCGCGGCGTCCGCCTCGGGTTCGGGAGCGTCGTCCGAGGTTCGGCCCCATCGGTTTTCTGTTCCGAAACGCTCTTGTTTCGTTCGCTGTGTGTTCGTTTGGCCATGCGGCGTGGGAGTGTACCCGAGCGTGCGGGCCGGAGGTTGACTGGAAAGTTTCCCCGCGCCTCCGTCCACCCGCTCCACCTCCTTTCCTCCCCTCCCACCCAACGCCCCCGCGCCGTCATCCGCTCACGGCTCCTCATGGCGGGAAGCCGTTCGGGAAATCCACCCCCCCCCAGCACCCAATCGGGCTCGTCGGCGTCGTATACCACCAACGCCTGACCGGGAGTTACGGCCTCCTGCGGGCGCTCGAACCGCACGCGCAGCACGCCTCGCCTCCCGGAGGGTGTCGGCGCCTCGTCCTCTCCGGCGAGGCGGACCTCGGCGGGGACGACCTCGGAGTTGTAGCGGCACTTCACGAGCGTCCTCGCCCATCCCGTGAATCGGGCTTCGAGTTCGCGGGGGTCGAGGAGCCAGTTTGCTTCGCCGACGACGCACGCCTCGGCCGTCAGCCGCTCGCGGGCGCCGACGGTCACGGTGTTCGTTCGGGGGTCTTTGCCGACGACATAGACCGGGTAGCCGAGGGCGACGCGCACGCCGCGGCGCTGCCCGATGGTGAAGTGGTGGTGCCCCGCGTGCCGACCGACCTCCCGGCCCTCGGCATCAACGATCGGCCCCTCGCGCGCCAGGGCCGGTCGGCGGCCTTCGACGAGCGAGGCGTAGTCGTTGTCGGGGACGAAGCAGATTTCCTGCGAATCGGGCTTGTCGAAGACGGGCAGGCCGAAGCGCCGGGCGAGGTCGCGCACCGCGGGTTTCTCATGCTCTCCGATCGGGAGCAGCATCCGTGCGAGGCGTTCGCGGGGGGCGCCGAAGAGGACATAGGACTGGTCCTTGCTCCGATCGACGCCCCGCATCAGCCGGTGTTGGGCGGACCTGGAGCGGTCGATGCGGGCGTAGTGTCCGCTGGCGACGAAGTGGGCGTCGATGCCGCGGGCGTACTCATGGAGGGCGCCGAACTTGAGCCAGTCGTTGCAGCGGACGCAGGGATTGGGGGTGCGGCCCGCCGCGTACTCGTCGGCGAAGTAGTCGATGATCCGGGCGAAGTTCTTCTTGAAGTTGCAGATGTAGAAGGGGATCCCCAGTTCGGCGGCGACGAGCCTGGCGTCGGCGGCGTCGTTGATGGAGCAGCAGCCCTGGTGTCCGACCCTGATTGTTCGCGGATCGCACGCCGCGGCGGCGCCCGGATCGGGCGTCGGCGCGTCGAGGCTCTCACCGGGTGAGCCGAGGCGCATGAAACAGCCGACGACCTCGTAGCCCTCGCGCAGGAGCAGGGCGGCGGCGACGGAGGAATCGACTCCTCCGCTCATCGCGACCAGCACTTTTCCTTTGGTGTTCCTGCCGCCTCTCATGGCCCCATCGTAGGGTCTCCGGCGTGTCGGAGCCCGGCGGGCTCCGACACCGGCGGCCCGAAAGGCGTCCGACCGGCTATCGCCGTTCCGTCGTTGCCAACCTGAATCGTCCAACCATGCTCTGGAGCCTCTCGGCCTGTTGCGAGAGCTGGCCCGCGGCGGTCGCCGCCTGGGCGCTGCCCTCACTCGCCTGGCGCGTGACTTCGCTGATGGAATCGACGGCGTGGGCGATCTCTTCGGAGGCCGAGGACTGCTCGCGGCTCGCGGCGGTGATGGAGTTGACGGCATCGACGAGCGCCCTGTTGCCCTGGACGATGAGCGTCAGGGACTCACCGGCGGCATTGGCCAGTTCGACACCGCGGGTGACGCGCTCGGTCCCGGCGCTGATGTTCGCCACGGCCGCGGAGGTCTCGCTCTGGATGGCCTGGATGGAACCGGCGATCTCCTCGGTGGCCTTGGTGGTGCGATCGGCGAGTTTGCGAACCTCGTCGGCGACGACCGCGAAGCCTCTGCCGTGCTCGCCGGCGCGGGCCGCCTCGATGGCGGCGTTGAGGGCCAGCAGATTCGTCTGGTCCGCGATGTCGTTGATGACCTCGATGATCTTCCCGATCTGTTCCGAGCGCTCGCCGAGTTTGCCGATCGCGTCGGCCGACTGCGAGACCTGGTCGCGGATTCCGCGCATCTGTTCGACGGTTTCGAGCACAACCCGGCCTCCCTCGGCCGCCTTTCGTCCTGATTCCTCGGCGAGCCCGGAGGCGTGGGAGGCCTTGCTCGAGACTTCGGCGACCGAACGGGAGGTCATCTCGACCGCGGTGGTCACGGCGGAGGTCTGGGCCTCCTGCTCGTTCATGCCGCGGGCGAGTTGTTCGGAAGACGCGGCGATTTCGGTAGCCGCCGCCGCAACCTCGCGGGTGGCGCCCATGACATCGCTCAGAAGTGTCTGAAGATGCCGCGTCATGGCGTTCATGGCTCGCGCCAAGTCCCCCACTTCATCCTTCGCCTGTGCCGGCAGGTCGGGCCCGGTCAGATCGGCGCCGGCGATTTCCTCGGCCCGGGCCACGACTCCGCGCAGCGGCCGCGCGATCCGCCGGGCGAGAATGAGGCCGATGGACACGGCCAAGACCGGCACGATTCCTGATGCGATGAGGGTCGCGTGGGTGGCGCGCGCCGCCGACGCCTGGGCCGCCGCGACCATCTTCTCGGTCGTTGAGAGGTTGAACTCCACCAGCCACGAGAGGCCCTCGCGCAGCGGATTGATCGCCTGGTTTGATCCGACCGCCTGTTCGACAAGGGCCGCGTGCAGCCGCTCGGACTCGGCGCGATCCCCGGCCTTGAGGGCCGATTCGTACGCGGCGAGCGCGTCCTTGTATTGCTGATGTGTTCGACGCCACTCCTTGATCGGGGCGCGCATCGCCTCCCAGCGCCGGGCGCCCTCGGCGATCTTGGGCATCCCCTCGAACTTCGCCTCGCTGCGCTCGAAGGTGGACCACGCCTTGGCGAGCCTCTCATGGCGTTCGGCGCGGGCCTGGCTGGTCATATCGGGATTGACCAGGGTGTTCTGGCAGGCGTCAATTTCCGTGATGGCCAGGTTCATCGTCAAGTTCGTGGCGACGATGGGAAGCCTGAGCGTTCCGATGTTCTCAACACTCGCGGTGGCGCCCGACAGGCTGCGTATCCCCACGAGGCTCGCCCCGATGGAGAGCGCGGCGATCACGCCGAAGCCGGCCGTCAGTTTGCCTTGCAGTCTCATGGACGACGAACCCTCCACGAATCAGCGATGAACCCTCACCGAGGCCGACCTGGAGCATCCGGTCGGCGCCACGGTAACGGGCGTCCGAACCGGACCCCCTCCGTGTGTATTCGAGCCCAAGAATCGTGCGATTCGGCCTCCGTCTTCAGCGAGATGGAGCATCATCGTGGCCTTCTGAGGCGCCGGGACC
>PHBF01000298.1 GCA_002841905.1 Deltaproteobacteria bacterium HGW-Deltaproteobacteria-17 | reverse complement strand
CGCCGATGCCGCCGAGATAGTCGGGGATGATGTCCACCTTGCGGAGCATGTAGGAGAGACCGCCAAGCAGGTATTTCTTCGCGTCGCGGGAGATGCCTTCGGAGTCGAGCGCCTTGCGCAGAATTTTCGTGTCTTCTCCCAGGTTCGCGACCCAGGCTTCCAGGTGCTGCAACAGTTCGAGATCGGTCATCGCTTTTTCCTTTCTGATTCAGGGGGTTCACCCGCCCGTTCGAGACTGGTTTCGTCCACGTCCCGCACTTTTTCACGCTTTGACGGCAGTGTCAAGCTGACAGGCGGGATTTTCGGCTTCAGCGCCGGATCCAATGGCCGGGGACCAAGATGACTCCGCGGGGCGTCCGATGCCACCGGGGACGACGCCACTGGTTGCCCGCCGAAGGGGGCACCAGCCAGCGTCCGGGGACCCAGACCCAGGCTCCGGACTGCCAGTGCCAGTAGCCCGGGGTCCACACCGCGTCGGGGAAGGGCGCAGCGACGACCGTCTCGACCTTGGCCGGAGGGGGTTCGTCCGGCGCGACGGCGGTCTTTTCCTGGTCCAGGTCGCTCTGGGGGACCCGCCAGAACCCGTACAGCCAGAGCCATCGGAAGCCGTTCCATCGCCAGTAGCCGGGTACCCAGACGGCGTTCTCGCTGGCCCTGGGCGGCTGGATCTCGACCTGGGGCGCCGGCGGCGGCCCGTCGGCCGGGCGCGGCTTCGGCCGGTTGTCCTCGGCCGCGGGCTTGGCACGCTCGGCGATGGCATAGTGCCAGCGCCCCTTGCGCGGCCGGTGCCAGCAGGGCAGGTCCGCGGGATCATTGATGCAGCGCGTGTACTCCTGGTAATCGCCGAACTTGCGGCAGATCGCGACGCGGCCTCCGTCGTAGCGGCCGGTCACGCAGGCCTGCCAGACGGGCTTCCTCACCTTGGCCGGCTTGCGGGGTTTGGCGGGCCTGGCGGGCGGGGGCGGGTTCTTGGCGGCCAGCACCTGCTTGCGCTCCCATTCGCGCTGGCGCTGCCGCTGCTTGCGCTCCCATTCGCGCTGGCGCTTCTCGGCCTTGCGCTTCCGGTCCCGCTCCTCCTTGCGGAGCTTGGCGACGTATTCCTTCTCGTTGGGGTGGGGGACATAGGCCTCATGCCGGATCAGGATGCCGACGTCCTGGAAGTCGTTGGGAAGCACCGACCAGATCCGGACGATGATGGTCCTTCCCTTGGGAAAGGGTGGCGGTCCATCCGGGGTGCCCCTTTGGACGTCGAACAGGATCAGGGAGTAATTCTGGGTCGACGAAGGAGGTGCCTGCCACCTGCCGTCTCCGGGGTTCTGCAGGATCAGGGAGGGTACAGGAGTATTCGCGGCGGTCTTTCCGGGGGACTCCGGGGGCGGCGTGAGCGCCGATCCGCCGGCGGGATCCTTGCCGTCGGCCTCCCCGGGTCCACCGGCGGGGGATCCAGGCGACCCGGTCTGGGCCAGGCACTCCTTGTTCTCCATGGTGCCCTCGTCCCCCAGGCGGGTGGGGGTGAACTGTTCCTGGTCGTCGGTGCGGAAGTCCACGCGCAGCCCCAGTTTGCGTGGGGAGAACACCGTCAGTTCGACCTTCTCGCCCCAGGGGGCGCCACGGGAGGGGATGCGGAGCTCAAACGGACCCTGGGCACAACGGGTGGCGGTCTTGTACCAGTAATCCTGCCGGTGACGGGTGCCCAGATGGGTGCACGCCGAGAACGAGAGGAGCGTGAAAATCAAGGAGAATCGGAAAAAACGGTGAAGCATGTCTCGCACCTCAGGGATACAACCAGGCGAAGGCCGCCATCAGGGCGGCGCCGGAGAGGATCATGGCGTCGGCGCCCCAGGCGGCCCGGCGGGAGTCGCGCGCCAGCTCGTCGCGGCGCTCCCATTCCCAGGAGGGCAGCGGGTCCGTCTGTCCGGACTTCCACCAGGCGAAGGCGCCCAGGGCCAGGCCGCCCGTGATCAGGATCGCGCCGGCCACCCCCAGCGTGACGGCCAGACGGGAGCTGCGCGTCTGCAGCGGCTCCCCCCGCAGATCCACGAGGGGCACGTCGGCCGGGGCCACGGGGGCGGAGAGGATGGTGACGATCGGCGCCGGCCGGGTCTCGGGGGCGTCCTGCGGAACCTGGGAGATCGTGAGCTGGACGGAGGTGCCCGCGGTGGCGCGCAGCGAGGTCTGGTATGGATGGTAGCCCGCCTTCAGCACCCGGATGGTCACCTCGCTGCCCGGGGATCCCCAGATGGGGTGTTTCAGGGGAAGCGTGCCGGCGAAGCGCCCGTCCACCCAGACGTCGGATCCCGGCAGGCCGGCCTCGATCCGGATCCGGCACGGCTCCAGCTGCTGCTGGAGCTCCCGCAGGCGGGGCTCGATGGTGGTCGCCTCGGCGGGGACCCTGCGCAGATAGCGCCGGTAATGGGCGATCGCCTCGGCGGGCTTCTCCAGACGCTCGTAGCAGACCGCGATGTTGAACAGAAGGAAGTCCCGTGGTTCGAGCTGGTAGGCCTTCTGGAACTGCGTCAGCGCGGCCTCGTAGCGCTTCTGCATGAAATGCCTGCGGCCTGCCCTGAAGAACTCGGCCGCGGTCGCGGCCGGTTTGGTGCCCGGGTCGAGCCTGTTCACCGGACCGGGAGGCTGGGCTGCGGCTGGAAGGATCACCCACGGGTGAGGCAGCAACAACAGCACGCCGGAGGCGGCCACCAGCGCAAACCGGAGAAGGCGTGGGAGGAGGCTAGGGCAGTCCATGGGTGAAGACGACCAGGATGTCCATGTCTCCGGAGGAGGTGTTCTGGGGCATCGTCCCGCGGGTGTATCCGACCCCCACGACGCGGGCGGGGGCGTCGGAGGTCACGCCCAGGAGGCGGTCCTCCGCGGAGCTGCCCCACCTGCGGTTCCACTGGGGAGTGCCGTCGAGGCCCCACTTGGAGAGGAAGGCATCGCCGCCGCCGGCCTGGGGGGTTCCGTCGAGGGGTCCGTCGGTGCGGCCGACGATGTACAGGTTGTTGTCCTGGATGAACAGCGCGTTGCCGTAGTCGTTCTCGGGGGTTCCGTGCTGGCGTATGAACTCCGTGTCGCCCCCGGAGGTGAACCGGGCGACGAACACGTCGTAGCCGCCGAGGCTGCCCTGGCCCCACAGGTCGCCCACCGTGTATCCGATGATCAGCACGCCGCCGTTGGCCGGATCCACGGCCACGCCGTTGGCGCCCTCGTTGCCCGAGGTCCCGATCTGGCGCGTCCACAGCCGCAGGCCGGTCTCGTCATGCTTGGTCAGGTAGACGTCATTGTTGCCCTGGTGGACGTTCTCGTGCATGGCGCCGAAGGTGTTTCCCGTGACATAGACGGCGTTGGCGGCGTCCACGGCGACGCCGTAGCCGTAGTCGTTGCCGGCGGTGCCCCACTGGCGGGTCCACGCCTTGGTGCCGTCGGGATTCCACTTCACCAGGAACACGTCCACTGCGCCGGCGTTGACGTTGCCGTCCATGCCGCCGTAGGTGTAGCCCGCGACCAGGATCTGTCCGTTGCCGTCCACCGCCACGGCCATGCCGTAATCACCCACGGGTGTGCCCCACTGGCGGGTCCACTGGAGCTGGCCCAGGGAGTTGAACTTCATCAGGAAGGCATCCTCGTTGCCCACGGAGGT
>PHBF01000297.1 GCA_002841905.1 Deltaproteobacteria bacterium HGW-Deltaproteobacteria-17 | reverse complement strand
CTCCCTGGTGTACAGTTCGAGCATCTTCCGGATGCCGGACCATCCATGGTTCAAGTAGATGTAGCGGACGACCCAGGTCGCGTGGATGTAAGCGGTGACCATCTCCAGCTCGTTCTTGGCATGGGAAAAGGCCTCATTGAGCGTGGCGATCCCCCGCAGGGAGCGTTCGGAGAGCGCCATGTACAGGTCGCGGCTCATCTCGCGTTTCCAGACGTAGTTGTACCGGGCGGTCTCCAGCTCGGCCAGGCCTTCGGTGAACCATCGGGGGACGCGGCCCTGGGTCTGCTCGACATGGAACGTGTGTGCGAGCTCGTGGGCCAGCACCATGGCCCAGTTGGCACGGGACGCTGAGGGGGACAAGGCCACGATCACCCGGCCGAAGCAGACCCCGAGGATGCCTGTGTCCACGGGCTGGCCGGCGATCAGCGTCGTGAAGTCGGCGGGGTTCCGGTACAGTTCCACATGGATCGGTTCGGGCGGCGTGTACCCGTAGGCCTTCCGGTAGCGTTCGTAGGCGGCCTCCATCACGGGGGGCACGAGCACGGAGAGGACCGGCCATTCATCCTTGGGCGCCCGGTACAGGAACGGGCCCTTGCGGACGCTGACGTAGTTCGGGAACACGAGGTTGGTGTACAGGTACGTGACGTTGTTGGCCATCACGTGCTCGGAATCGGCCTGGGCGGCCCGACGCAGGTGGTACACGCCGTCGCCCTCGTTGCCCACGCGCAGGAGCGACATGCCCAGCCAGGCCGAAAGCGCCGGATTGTCGGGTTCGAGCTTGAGACCCTTCTGGAATAGGTCCACGGCCAGCGGATAGCGGTGGTGCCGGTTCAGGATGCGGCCCGTCTCCATGTAGAATTCCAGGTTCCGCGGATGGTTCTTCACGACGCGGGCCAGCAGCTCGGCGAACACCGTGTCGCGCCCATGAAGCAACGCGATCGAAGCCCGGTAGGCCAGGGTCAGGGGATGGTCCTTGAAGATGGTGTCGCTCTTGTCAAGGTAGAGGGAGGCCTCGTCGTACTTCAGATCGTAGATCGCGACCTTGGCCAGCAGCTGCCATGCGGCGATGGCGTGGTTGTCCGCGGCGATGGCGTTCTGGGCATAGACCACCGCCTCACCGGAGGTCTCCGCGTAGGGGTTCTCGAACAGCGCCCTGGCGGCCGCCACCAGCGTAGGAGAGTGCCACGGCGCGATTCCCACGGCGCGCTGGAGACGACGCAGTGACCGGGTGTAGTATTCCCGGACACGGTCGTATTCGCCTCCGGCGAGCTGGCCCGGCACGAAGGCCGGGTGACCTTCGTCGAGCTTTCCGAAGGCGTCCTCGGCCGTCTCCCAGTCCTTCTTGAGCACGGCCGCAGAGCCCGCCGCCCACAGTTCCCAGTCGGTCTTGCCGATGAACTCGCGGCCGTAGTCATCCACGATGCGGTCCACGTGCCCCATGGCCTCGTCGACCTTGCCCAAAAAAAGCAGGACTTCGGCCAGGATCAGGCGTCGCACCGGGGCCGCTTCCCGGGCCGAGAAGGACTTCGACAGCAAGGCGGCCGCCTCGGCCAGCTTTCCGTCCCGGCGCAGCTGCTCGGCCTCGATCACCTTCGCGAAGAACTTCTGTCTGGCGGGCACGCGGGCCAGGCAGCCGGTGGTGTCCTCCCCGGCGGTGGCGAGCATCCAGGCGGCCATGGGATCCTTGACGCAGGCCTGCTTGACGGCCTGGACCTGCGTGTCCCGTGGGGACGGCGTGACGGAAACGAACAGGGAGATGGAGAAGATCAGTGAGGTCCACATGCCGGCAGTGTACCCGGAAAAACCGCGCGGTTCAATGTGCGGTAGACGACCGGGGGTGGGTCGTGGTATGGAATCGTCGCCGCGAACCGGCCAGGATGTTCCCTTGAGCCCGACTCCCGATCCCGAACTGCTCCCTGCCAACGACGTGGTGGTGCTCGACTTCGAGACCACCGGGCTGTCCCCGGCCCGCGGGGACCGTGCCATCGAGATCGGCGCCGTGCGCATCGTCGGTGGCCGCATCACGGACCACTTCGCGGAGTTGATGAACCCTGGCATGCCCGTGTCGTCGTTCATCACCGGGCTCACGGGCATCACCAACGCGATGCTCTTCCGTGCCCCGCCCTGCGCCGAGGTCATGGCCCGGTTTGCCGATTATCTCGGTGACAGCCCGGTCGTGGCCCACAACATCCGCTTCGACGAGTTGTTCCTGGAGGCCGAGCTGCGGCGCATCCACCGCTGGCACGATCCACCGCGGGCCTGCACCATGGAGTGTGCCCGCCGGGTGATCACCGATGCCCACAATCACCGCCTCGGCACGCTCGTCGCGCACTGCTGCATCCCCAACGAGGGGACCTTTCACCGGGCGCTGGCGGACGCGGACATGACCGCCCGCCTTTGGATCCTCCTCCTGGAGAACCTCAAGCGACAATATGATCTGGATCCGGTCTCGTTCGCCTTCATGCAGCGACTGATGAAGGCCAACCGTAAAAAACCAGAACTGTTTCTGGAGTCGGAGAGGGCGGCGCGGTTCGGCAGGGACGCGGCGCCCGGAGGTCAGGAACTGGCTATTCGGCGGGAGGGGCCGTCGGGGGCAGCTGGGCCGCCGCCGGCTGGGTGAGCTGCTCCTCGGTCAGCGGCAGGAACGTGCCGACATACACCAGGATCGTGGCGAAAACAGCCATGTAAAAAGAATATCCAAAGGAGAGATCCGGCTTGCGGGGACCTCGGGCGATCGCTTCCATGTAGACGAAGTACAGCCCCACGGCGCCCAGCACGAACAGCACGCTGAGGATCGCGGAGGCGATCTTGGTGCCCAGGATCGCGGGGTTGCCCTTCAGGCGGTTCCTGTTCATGAAGAGGACCAGGCCGGCCAGTCCCGCGGCGAAGGCGGCCAGGCACCCGGTGGTCGTCAGGGCCATGCCGGTGATCTTGATCTCGTCCTTCTTGATCTTGCCGGTCTCACATTTGTCCTCGAAGCAGGCCTTCACGGAGAGAAAGCCGACGTGAATGGACCCGCGTTTGCCCGAATTCGTGATCCATCCGGTCGTGAAGGTGGCGGCCAGGAACAGGACTCCGGCGAGGACAAAGATGCCAGCGGCGATCATAGATTTCTGCATGAAGGACTCCTTTGGGCTTCCTATGCCCGGTTCATCGTGAGGACCGCAGCATACCATTTCCCGGGAGTCGCGTCCATCCGGGTTTTCCATCCGGGAGCGGCGTCAGTGGGAACAGCCGTGGTGACCGCCGCAGGCCCCCTGCAGGCTCATCACCTGCATGATGCCGGACTCGACGGCGTCGATGACGTCGGACACGGTGCCGCCCGTGGTACGGTACACCGTGACCCCGGCGGCCTGCAGCTTGCCCAGGGCGCCTGCGCCGATGCCGCCCACGACGACCGCCTCGAACCGCAGGCCATCCAGGGCTGCCAGGGGCTGGCACATGCCGTGCACGTGGTGGGCGTTGTGGTTGGTCACCAGGGAGGCCGTGCGGGTCTTGGTGTCGGCCAGCATGAACGCCGGGGCCGAGCCGAAGTGCGCCGAGACCGGGCTCTCGAGGCCATTGTCCTTCATCACGGGGATACAGATGATCATGGTTCAATCTCCTTGGTTTCAGGGTGCAGCGGACAGGCCAAGCCGCCCG
>PHBF01000296.1 GCA_002841905.1 Deltaproteobacteria bacterium HGW-Deltaproteobacteria-17 | reverse complement strand
CCGGCGGCCGGCCCGGGCGTAGACGTCGATCTTGCCCCTCTCCAGGGTCAGCAGCGACAGCACCAGGTCACTCTCACCGGTGGTCACCCTGCGCACCACGAAGGCCGTCACCGCGAGTTCGTGGGCCGACATCGGATCACGCCCAGGAGATCAGGAACACGTACAGGAGGATGGTGAACACCTCGACCAGCCCTGAAAGGATCGAGCCGGCCGCGGAGGCGGGATCGAGGTTCATGCGCTTGAACACCAGGGGCAGGCAGGCGCCGACCACACCGGCGAACAGCATGCTGAAGAACACCGTCAGCCCGACGAACATGGGAAACACGACCTGCAGGCTGTCGGAGCCGTTGCGCGTGAAGATCGGGATCATGGAGAAACCGAACGCGAACAGGCCGAAGAGCAGACCCAGCAACAGGCTCATCGCGGTCTCGCGACGGAACACCTCGAGGAAATGGGCCCACTTCACGCGACCCAGCGCGATGCCCCGCACCATCAGCGTGCCCGACTGGTTCGCGATCGCCGAGGAGAGCACCAGCAGCACCGGGATCATCAGCAGGAAAAAGATGTTGCGGCCGGAGGATTCGGTGAAGAACGGACGCCGGAACGCCAGGATCAGGGAAGAGGTCACGCCGGTCAGCAGCGGAAAGAAGATGCTCGTGAAGCGGGGCCGGAATCGCTCCGAGAAGGAGTCCTGGAAATACTCGATGTCCTGGCCGGCGCCGGACATCTTGAAGATGTCCTCGGTGGCCTCCTCGCGGATGACCTCGATGACGTCGTCGACGGTGACGACGCCCACCATCCGGTTGGTGTCGTCGACGACGGGGACCGCCAGGAAGCCGTAGCGTTGAACGATCTCGGCCACCTCCTCCTGGTCCATGCTCACGGGCACCGAGATGACCTCCGGCGTCATCAGTTCGCGCAACGTGGTGGCCGGCTTGCAGGTGACGAGCTGGCGCAGGGACACCACGCCGGAGAGCTTCTCGGCGGAGTTGATCACGTAGATGTAGAAGGTGATCGCGTAGTCCTCCGACGAGTTCTGCAGGAAGTCGACGGCCTCCCCCGCGGTCGCGGTCTGCGGCAGCGCCAGGAATGACGGGTTCATGATGCCGCCGGCGGTGGACGCGTCATAGGCCATCAACTCCTCGACGGCCTCCTGGTCCTCGTCCTTGAACAACTTGAGCAACTTCTCCTTGAGCTCCTCGTCGAGCTCCTCGAGCAGGTCGGCGAGATCGTCGGAGTCCATGTTGTTGAGGATGTGCACCGCGTCGGCGGGATCCTGGTTGGAGATCAACTCGACGGCCACCGGAAGATCGATCTCGCAGAGCACCGCGGCCTTCACCTGATCGTCGCCGCAGTTCTCGAAGAGCCTCTTGCGGTCCACGGGGGTGAAATCCCTGAAAAAGTAGGCGAGCTCGGCCGGGTGGCGCTTGGATAATATCTTTCTTAAAGGACCATAGGCGTCCCGATGGAGCAGTTTATTGACGGTGTTGGCCAGCACCTGAAGTTTGGGATTCTGCATGGGCGCCTCCTCGACCGGCCGGTTCACCCTGCTGAATGGGCAAAAGTGAAACAGACGGGAAACCGGCGGCATTATATGCCTTTTTCCGGACAGATGAAATATGGGAATGCCTTGGTCGGTTTCCTTTCTTTGAATTTTGCGGAACGTCCTGCAAATGACGCTTGACGAGCCGCGTAAAAGAACTATTCTCTCGATGTCCAGTCGCCCACGCGACCGTGAGGTATTTCTGAATGAGCAAAAAACGATATCCCAAAACCCCGAGCGTGACCACCGAGCCCTCCCAGGGTTCCCTCGGCTCCCGCCTTCGGGAGGCCCGGGCGCGTTGCCAGATGACCGCTGCGCAGTTGCACGAAAAGACACGCGTCCCCATGGAGGCGATCGACGCCCTGGAAGAAGACCGGTTCGAGGACCTTCCAGCCCAGGTCTATTCCCGCGGCTTCGTGAAACTGCTGTGCGGCGAGCTCCAGCTCCCCTACGATGAGCTGGTCGCCATGCTGCCCGCCTCCAGTCCGGTTCCGTCGATGGCCTCCCTGAGCCTGCTCGACGTGCCCAACACCGCACGCGAGGCCAACGACAAGGACGAGGAGAAGCAGAGCCGCGTCTCCATGGCCCTGGTTCTCTTCATCCTGGTGGTGCTGGCCAGCCTCGGCATCTCCTACTTCGCCAGCCAGAAGGAACGCGAAAATCAGCAGACGCCATCGGCCTCCGAGGTCCCCCACCTGGACGTGACCGGCTGATTTTTCGCGGTCTTTTCCCGCACCCGCTTTTTTCACTGGTTTCATATTGAAATTCTCTCCAAAGAAAGTGATACTTCCGGAACCGCCGTTGGGCGTAACCATGTCTTACCCGTGTTGGTGATTCCGGAAACTCTATGGCCAGCAAACTTTCTTCCATTCTGGTGAAATTGGGATTGATTCCCATTCGCAAACTGGATCAGGCCTTCCAGAACCAGGTCATCAACGGAGGAACCCTTGACTCGGCGCTGCTGGAGTTGGGCCTGATCCGGGAGAAGGATCTGATCCGCGTCCTCGTCGAGGCCTCCGATCTGCCCTCGATCCAACTGGCCGAGCTGGCCGTGGATGACTCCCGGGCGCTGGTGTCGATCTTCCCGCAGAAACTGGCGTTGCGTTACCAGGTGATCCCTGTGTCCCGCGTCGGGGAGCAGGTTGGCGTCCTGGTCAATGCGGAGTTCGACAAAAACAAGATCGAAGAAATCGGCTTCATGCTTGGTGTCTCCCTGATCGCCCGCGTGGTCCCCGAGCCACGTCTGCTCGCCTTCGCCTCGGAGATCTACGGCTTCGAGCTCGAAGAACGCCAGAAACGGATCCTGAGCCGCCTCGGCCCCCCGGCGGCCTATCCCGACGCCTTCGTCAAGCCGTGGATCTCCCCGGAATCCAGCGGAGCGGCCGGTGCCGGACCGCAAGCGGCCGCGCCGGATGCGCCTGTGATCGCCGAGACCCCGTCGAATTCCGATCACGACATCACGCCGGTGCCCGAGTTCAGCTATGTGGAGCGACAGATCTCCCCCAACATCCTGGTCCCCACCATCTCCCGGGAACGCAGGACCGGGGAGCAGGAGCGTGCCCTGCAGCCCGTCGTCGAGAAAAGGGCTCCAGCCGAGTATGACAGCAACGAAGACCTGGAGGAGGGTGAGGACGGTCTCCATGACGCGGTCACACGCCCGGGCTTCACTTTCCCTGAACAGAAGAAGCAACGCTCCCCGTTTTCGGAATCCGGGCCGATCGGACCGCTCCCCGAGGGTCTTCCACGCTTTGAGAACGGGGATCCCGAGTTCACCGACTCTGGCACCGTCCGGCAGGTCACCGTCGACTCCGATGCCAGGGGTAGCGACGAAGCTCCCGGGACCCCCCGGATCTCCCGCATCGAAGACGCGATGACCGAGCCGATGGGTTCCGCGATCGATTCCATCCCGATGCGCGCCGAACGCCTGCCATCGGACACCACGCAAACCGACGCCATCAGTTTTGAGGCCCCCGCGCCCGTCGTGGAGGCCCCCGCGCCCGTCATGGAGGCCCCCGCGCCCGTCGTGGAGGCCCCCGCGCCCGTCATGGAGGCCCCCGCGCCCGTCGTGAAACCTCCCGCGCCCGTCGTGAAACCTCCTGCGCCCAGGCCGGCCT
>PHBF01000010.1 GCA_002841905.1 Deltaproteobacteria bacterium HGW-Deltaproteobacteria-17 | reverse complement strand
CCGCCGCGCCCAGGACGCCCTCAAGAAGCTGCTGGTGGACACCGGCGAGTTTGATGAGCTCGAGGGCCTGTTCCGCCAGTGGGAGAAACTCGAAGAGTACATCCGCATCATCGCCAAGCAGTCCGATGGTGAATCCGACAACACCAAGAAGATCGACCTGCTGTTCCGTGAAGCCCGCATCTGGCACGCGGACCTGAGCAAGACCGACCGGGCCATGAAGGCCTACGAGAAAGTGCTCGAGGTCGAGGACTCCAACCTGCAGGCCGCCGAGGCCCTGATCGCCCTGTACGAGGAGGCCCAGCAGTTCAAGAAGCTGCCTACGGTCCTGGAGATCCGCATCTCCCACACCGAGGACGAGGAGCTCAAGCGCGACCGCATCGAGGCGCTGGCCCGCATCTTCGACGAACACCTGAAGGACAAGGAGAGCGCCTTCCGCTGGTTCGTTGCGGCGTTCAAACTGGGGCCGGACCTGGACCCGCTGCGCGAAGCCTGCGAGCGCCTCGCCGGGGCCGTGGACAACGGCTGGAGCCAGCTCGTCGCCGCCTACGAGAGCGCCTATGAAGCCTGTTCCAGCCCGGATATGGCCATGCAGTTGATGCTCGTGGTCGCCTCCGCCCAGGAGAACCAGCTCCAGCAGCCCGAGAAGGCCCTGGCCACCAACCTGAAGATCCTTGAGATCGACGATGCGAGCGAGCCCGCGCTCGATGCCCTCGAGCGCATCTACCAGTCCCGCCAGCAATGGGAGGATCTCCTCTCCGTCTATGAGAAGAAGATCGAACTGGCCATCGACGATGGCGTCCGCAAGGAGCTTCACTGGAAACTGGCCGACATCTACGACACGCTCATGGAGAAGCCCGCCAAGGCCGTCGAAGCCTACCAGCAGGCGCTGGAACTGCTTCCCGAAGACGTCCCCACCATGCAGCGGCTGGACCAGCTCTATGCCCGCCTCGAGAAATGGCAGGATCTTTCCGACATCCTCGAGCGCCAGCTCGAATTCGCCGATGACGACTCGGTGCGGGTGGAACTGAAGTACCGCTGGTCCGACGTCCAGGAGAGCCGCCTCGACAAGGTCGAGGATGCCATCGAGGGGTACCGTCAGGTGCTCGAATGGCAGCCCGGCCATGAAGGCGCCAAGGAGAAACTCGAGAAGCACCTCGAGTCCGAGACCGCCTCGTTCCGGCGCTCCGCGGCCGACATCCTCGAGCCCGTCTACAAGACCCTCATGGAGTTTGAAAACCTCGTGAAGGTGCATGAAATCCAGGCCGAGACCGATGACGATCCGATCTTCATCCTCGACATGTTCATCACCATCGGCAATTTGTGGTCCGAGAACATCGGGAACAACGAGAAGGCGCTCGACGCCTATTCCCGCGCCGTGCGGCACAGCCCGGACTCGGACGACGCACGCTCCGCCTTCGAGAAGATCGCCGAGATCGAGGACCGATGGGCCACCGTGCTGACGGTCTATGGTGAGATCCTGAAAGAAGGCGAGCTCGGCGAGATCATCTCCCACACGCTCCACGTCAGGGCCGCCGAGATCGCACGCGACCACCTGGGCAAGACGAACATCGCCATCCACCATTTCAGTTCGGCGCTCGAGCTCGATCCGATGAACGAGACGGTGCTCACCGCGCTGGAGACCCTGTATCAGAACACCGAGAACTGGGATCAACTCCTGTTCGTCAGCCGCAAGCAGCTTGAGCTCGCCCAGGAACTGGAGCGACGGCAGGAGCTTCGATTCCGCTGCGGCATGATCCTTGATCAGAAACTCGAACGCTCCTCGGAGGCCGTGGCAGTCTATGAGGAGGTCCTCGGTGAAGAGCCTGACCGCCTGACCGCCCTTCATGCCCTGGACATCCTCTACCAGAAGCTCGAGAACTGGAGCGAGCTGGCCGACAACCTCACCAAGCAGCTCGAGCTGGCCGAGGAGCTCGAGGACCAGAGCGAACTGATGCGCCGCCTTGCCGCAGTGCAACACGAGAAATTGAACGAGACCACGATGGCCATCGAGACGTGGCGTCGGGCCCTGGACCTCGACAACACCGACGATGCCGTGATCTCCGCCCTGGAAAAGCTGCTCGACATCGAGGATCACGCCCTGGTGGTCGCCCGCATCCTCGAGCCCGTCTACAAGAACCTCGGCCGATGGGAACCGCTGATCCGCGTCTATGAAATCGTGATGAAGAACAGCTACGACCCGGGCGAGCAGATCCAGTTGATCCACCAAATCGCCAACATCTACGACGAGTTCATGGAGGAGCCGCGCCGCGCCTTTGACACCTACGCCCGTGCCTTCAACATCGACGCGCGTCACGCCGACACGCGCCGCCAACTGGAACGTCTGGCTCAATCCCTGACGGCCTGGGAGGACCTGTTCACCCTGTACTCGAAGAACATCGACGCCAAGGAGGACATCGAGGTCGCGCTGGATCTCCAGACCCGCATCGCCGACATCCTGTCGACGATCGTCGGTGACGTGGAGCGGGCGGCCGCCGCCTACCACAAGCTGCTCGACATCTCTCCGGAATACATCCCGGCCGTGGATGCCCTTGAGAAGCTCTTCCTCACCACGGGAGACATCCCCCGGATGGTCGACGCCATCCTGAAGAAGGTCGAGCTGGTCGCCGACCCTGAGGAGAAGAAACGTCTGGCCTTCCGGGTCGCGGAGATCCAGAAGTCCGAGCTCGAGGACAAGAACGCCGCCATCGCGACCTACCGCCTCATCCTCGAGATCGACGACGCCGAAATCGAGGCCCTCAACGCCCTCGAGGTCATCTTCGTCCATGACGAGAACTGGGAGAGCCTGCAGGAGGTCTACGCACGCAAGGCGGACCTGGCGCCTTCTCTGGAAGAACGCAAGAGCATGCTCTACACCCTGGGCCAGATGTACGATCAGGAGCTGCACAGCCTGGAGAAGGCCATCGAGACCTACGAGCGCATCCTCGACGAGGATCCGATCGACGAGGTCGCCCTGCAGTCCCTGGACCGCCTGTATGAAGCTGCCGAGAAGTGGCAGGAGTTGATCCAGGTGCTCGATGTCGAGATCCAGAACGGCCAGAGCGACGTGGAGATCGCCGCGATCAAGCTTCGCCTCGGCGAGGTCCACGAACTTCGCCTGGCTGCGCCCGACGTCGCTGTGCCCCTGTTCGGGGAGGCCCTGGGCCTTGACTCCAGCAACGAAGGCGTGATCGCGTCCCTCTCCCGCGTCATGCACGGCGGCGCCGGTGACGAGCGGTGCGCCGAAATCACCTATGAGCCCGAGGTCCGCACCGCCGCCGCGGTGATCCTGGACCAGTATTATTCCACCGTCGGCGAACAGGAGAACCTGGTCGACGTCCTCAACGTGCGTGTCGAGCAGAGCGAGGACACCTACGAGCGCGTCCAGTTGCTGCATCGGCTCAAGGAAATCCACGAGCTCCAGCTGGATCAGCCCAAGGCCGCCCGCGACGACATGGCACGCGCGCTGCATCTCGATCCGCGTCATGAGGAGACCCTGCATGACATCGAAAAACTGTCCGCCCTCATCGACGCCTGGGCGGAACTGATCGGCATCTACACCGAAGTGCACAAGGGATGCGAAGAGGACGAGGACAAGATCTTCTATCTGCACCGCATGGCCCGCGTATTTGAAGATGAGTTGGGTGATCCCGCCCAGGCGACCATCCGTCTCGAGGAGGTCCTCAAGCTCGACGCCGAATCCGAAGCGGCGCTCACCGGTCTGGATCGCCTTCTGGGTGTCCAGGAACGCTACGAGGAACTGGCACACGTGCTGTCCCGCGAGGTGGAGCTGGCCAACGTGCCCGAAGAGGCGCAGAACTTCCGCTATCGCCTCGCCCGCCTGCTTGTGGAACACCTGGGCGCACCGGAGAAGGGCGTGGAAGCCTACGCCGCGCTGCTGGAAGAAGCCCCATACCATGACGCCGCGCGACAGGGCATGGAAGATCTTCTCACCCAGGGCACCAACCCCAAGAGGGTTTTCGAGGTCCTCGAGCCGCTGTACCGCCAGGATTCCCTCTGGGAGAGCCTGGTGAACCTCCATGAGAAGTATCTGGAGTTCGTGAAGGATCCCGAGGAGCGCATCACGCTCTTCAAGACGATCTGCGACCTGCAGGAGAACTACCTGCGCGATCCCGACATGGCCTTCAAGACCTGGGCCCGCGCGTTCTCCGAGGCCGAGGCGGACGTGGAAATCCAGGAGCGTCTGGAAGGCCTGGCCGCCCAGATGGCCTTGTGGCCCGATCTGACCGAGGTCTACCGCGCCTCCGCCAAGAAACTCTCCATGCTGGCCCGCACCCAGTCCGCACAGGCCGATGATCTGAATGATCTCGCCGTGCACATCTGGCTCAAGGCCGCCCGTGTCCATGAGGAGGAGATGCAGGATCCCGCCGGAGCCGAGGAGGCCAACCTCGAGGTGCTCAAGATCGACTATGAGCACTTCACCGCCCTGGAGAGCCTGGATCGAATCTATTCGGCCAATTCCATGTATCCTGAGCTCGCCGGCATCCTCGACCGTCGTGCCAAGACCTCCCAGGACTCGTATGACCGCGTGCAGTTCCTGTTCCGCCTGGCCAAGGTCCGCGAGGAGGATCTGCGTGACCTGCCCGCGGCCGTGGCCGCCTTCGAAGCCATCATCCGTGAGGAGGAGCAGAACATCGAGGCCCTCGAGGGCCTCGAGCGCATCCATTTCGAGACCGGGGACTACAAGGCCCTGTTCAACGTCTACGAGCGCATGTCCAAGGCCCTGTCGTCCGACGACGACGTGGCCGAGGCGCTGGCCCACATGGCCAAGATCGCATCCGACGCCCTGAAGAACCCTTTGGGCGCCAAGGATCTCTGGAAACGCGTGCTTGACCTCAAGGGCGAGGAGCCCCGCGCGCTGAAAGAACTGTCCCTCCTGGCCGAGGCCGCCCGTGACTGGGCCGCCTGCGTCGACTTCCTGAACCGCATCACCCAGGCCTCCTACGAGACCCACGAGCAGGTGGATGCCTATCTCTCGGTCGGACGCATCTGCCTCAAGGAGCTGGCCGATCACCGTCAGGCGCTCGACGCCTACCAGTCGGTGCGCTCCATCGACCCGTCCAACATCGAGGCGCTGGAAAACCTCTCCTTCATCTTCTCCGAGAGCCAGGCCTGGGAGGAGCTCGTCGAAGTGCTCGAGGCGCTCGTCGGACTCGGACAGGGCACCATGCCCGCCACCAAACTGCGCGCCCTCTATGCGCAGATCGGCAAGATCGAGAAAGAATATCTGATGCGCTCGGATCGCGCCATCGCGGCGTGGGAGAACGTGCTGCTGCAGGTCTCCGGAGACGCCGAGGCCCTCGAGGCCCTCGAGACCCTGTACACGCAGAGCGAATTGTGGACCGACACCATCCGCATCCTGGAGGAGAAGGTCCGGAACTGCCAGAAGGATCCCCAGCGGATCGAACTGCTGTTCCAGATCGCCGACATTTACGAGACACGTGTATGGGACAAGGCCTCCGCAGCCAATGCCTACGGTCGCGTGCTGAAGATCGAGCGGCTCCACGTCGAGGCGTTCAACCACCTCGAGCGTCTGCTGCAGGATCTCAACAAGTGGAAGGAACTGACCGAACTTTACCTGAAGAAGTTCGCCGACCTCGGCGGACAGGAGGAAGAGGTCCCTGCGGAACACAAGGCCGAAATCGTCTCCATCCTCCAGCGCCTGGCCGTGGTGTACGAGGAGAAGATGTCCGACCGGGAGAACGCGTTCGTGGCCCTGTCCAACGCGTTCGCCATCGCCCCCATGAACGATGTCACGGCCGATCACCTTGAGCGGCTGGCTTCGATTCAGAACAACTGGGAAGAGCTCATCGAGATGTATCAGGAGGCCGTGGAGGCCGTGGAGGATCGCCTGGTCCGCTGTGACCTGCTCGTGAAGATGGGCAAGTGGTACGCCGACCAACTCGACGACCTCGCCAAGGCCTCCGAGGTCCTCAAGCAGGCCCTGCGCCTCGAGCCCAAGTACGGCCGTGTCCATCTGCAGATGGCTGAGGTGCACCGCAAGAACCAGTCCGTCGGCGAGTACATCTCCGAACTGCGGCTGGCGCTCGAGGTCGAGACCCGTCAGGATGTCGTCTACAAGTCGGCCATGGAGCTGGCCCGCACCTATGAGAAGGAATTCGGCGACATGGACGAGGCGATCCGCTTCTACAAGAAGGCGCACGAAGCCTCCCTGACCCATGAGGAACCCCTGGAGGCCCTCGAGCGGCTCTATGAGAGGGGCGAGAAGTGGCGCGAACTGATCGAGATCGTGAACGAGCGTGTCGATCGCAGCACCAATGAAGAGGAGATCTTCGATCTCAAGGTGAAGATCGCCGATCTCTACGACGATCGCCGCGAGCTCCCCTCCAAGGCCATCGAGGTGCTCAACGAACTGCTAGACGCCCATCCGGACAACCTGGTCATCATGCGCAAGCTCGAGGAATTGTACGAGAAGATCGGCGATCTGGAAGAGTACCTCGCCATCCTCGAACGGCAGATGACCTACCTCTCGCACGACGAGGAGCGCATCCGCAAATCACACCAGATGGCCGCGGTCTGGGAGGAGCATTTCGAGAAGCCCGACAAGGCCATCGAATGCTACGAGGCCATCCTCGCGATCAGCGACAAGGATGAGCGGTCCTATCAGAACCTGGCCAGGTTGTACCGTCAGGAGAAGAAGTGGACAGAGTACATCGAGGTGATCTACCGTCACATCTACACCAAGCATGATCCGAAGGAGCGCGTGCGCCTCTACAAGGCCGCAGCCGAGGTGCTGGAGAAGCAGCTCAACGAACCAGAGCGCTCCATCGATGCCTACATGGCGGTGCTTGATGACGACGCGATGGACATCGACGCCCTGACCGCGTTGTCCCGCCTCTACGAGACCCAGGAGGACTGGGATCGCTGCATGGACGTCTCGGTGCGCCTGGTTGACCTGATCAGCGACCAGAACACCAAGGTCGACCTGTATTTCCGCATCGGCAAGATCTCCGAGGAATTCCAGCACAACCCGTCCGAGGCCGAGCGCCTCTACGCGGAAGCCCTGGCGATCAATCCGTCCTTTGTGCCCGCCCTGAAGAAGCTCTCGAACATCTACGGCGACCGCCAAGACTGGCTCAAGGCCGCCAAGATGCTCGAGGTAGCCCAGACCCATACAGCCAATGTCGTCGACAAGGCCGGCTACCTGTACGAAGGCGGAGTGATCCGACTCGATCACCTCGATGATGCCGACCGCGCCGCCGAGCTGCTCGAAGCCTGCCTGGATCTCGATCCCGAGCACGTCGATGCCGCCCTCCGCTATACGGACATCCTGTGGGAGCGCAAGCGCTATGATGACATGTTCCCGCATCTTCAAATGCTGGTGCGCAAACTGGAGGCTGCTTCGGCCGACCGGGATCTCATGGCGAAGGTCTACTTCCGCTACGGTCGCTCCGCGGAGGCGCGCAAGGAGCTTGAGAAGGCCCAGAAGGCCTACTACAACGCCTATCAGATCGAAAAGACCTCGCTCCCGGTGCTGCAGGGAATGGCCTCGGTCTGCTATCAACTCGAGCAGTGGGAGCAGGCTTTCAAGCTCTACAAGCAGATCCTGGTTCATCCGCAGGCAGAGTCCGATCACGAACTGCAGACGGAGATCTACTACAAGCTCGGGGCGGTCCACTTCAAGCGCAATGAACTGATGAAGGCGCAGAACCTCTATGAAAAGGCGCTGGACAACAACCCGGGGCATCAGCCCACGCTGCTGGCCATGGTCGAGTTGTACGAAAAGGAGAACAACTTCAAGGCCGCAGCCGAGATCAAGGGGCGCATCGCAGCCAACCTCTCGGGTGAAGAGCAGGTCGAGTTCATGATCGGCCTGGCCGAATACTACCGCGACAAGGTCATGGACAACGCCAGCGCCATCAAGGTCTTCGAGGACGCCTATGCGATTGATCCCAAGAACACGCTGATCATCCATGAACTGATCGAACTGTACCAGACCACCGAACAATGGAAGAAGGTCGCCAAGAACATGATCCTGCTCGCCGAGATGGAGTCGGATCCGAGCATCCGCTCCAAGATCTGGTACGCGGTCGGCGGTGTGTTCCGCGAGTACATCAAGTCCCTCGACGACGCGGTCGACTACTACAACCGCGCGCTCGATGACGACCCGAACAACCTCAAGGCGTTCCAGCACACCGACGAAATCCTGACCAAGAAGAAGGACTGGAAGCTTCAGGAGCGCAACTACCGCAAGATGATCAAGCGCGTCATGGAGAACCAGCCGGAGAACCATGGTCTGCTGACCAACCTGTGGCACTTCCTCGGCGAGATCTACCGGACCCGCCTCAAGGACTTCAAGGCCGCCATGGGCGCCTTCGAGACCGCCATCGCCCTGGATCCCTCGGCCTCCAACCGCCACGAGATCCTGGCCGAGCTCTACGAGCTGGCAGGCCCTGACACCTATGACAAGGCCATCGCCAAGCATCACGAGATCCTGGACCGCAACGCCTACAACCAGGAGAGCATGAAGAAACTGTACCGGCTCTATCTGGAGACCCGAAACTACGACGCGGCATGGTGCATGTCGGCCGCGCTGACCAACCTCAAGGTCGCCGAAGCCGAGGAGCTGGAGTTCTACAACCAGTACAAGCCGCGCGGCTTCGCCCAGCTCAAGCAACGGTTCACGACGGACATCTGGGCCAACATGCTCACGTCCTCGGTGGAAGACCCGGCCATGCGGCACCTGATGGCGGCGATCTCGATTCCGATCACGACCCTGAAGGGCCGTCCGACCAAGAACTGGGGCATCAACCGGAAGAACCGTCAGGAGCCCGCCGGCGAAGGCCCGCTGTTCAACAAGATCTTCTTCTACGTGCTGGATCGCCTCGCTGTCGAGGCGCCTGAACTGTACCTCCTGCCGGACCACCGCGCAGGAATGCAGCATGGCGTCATGATCGAGAAGGGTCAGCGCATCCCGTTCGTGACCGTCGGTCAGGAGCTGCTCCAGGGTCACATGGAGAAGGATCTGGCCTTCATGGTGGCGCGTGAACTGACCTACATGCGTCCTGAATACTACCTGCTCAAGCACGTCACGAGCGTCGGCGAGCTGCGCGCGATGGTCTTCGGCTCCATGCGCCTGGTCAATGCCCAGATGCCGCTCCCTGCCGATGCGGGCGTCCTGCAGCAGACCGCCGCCCAGCTGGCTCCGGTGCTGCCGCCGTCCTCCAAGGAGGCGCTGATCAGCCTCACCCAGAAGATGGCCGCAACTGGCTACACGCCCAACGTGGATTCCTTCATCCAGGGTGTTGAACTGACCTGTCACCGCGCGGCGCTGACCCTGGTGCAGGATCTGGATGTGGCCATGCTCGTGCTCCAGGCCGAACCCATGATCGCCGGCGGCCTTGGCCTTCAACAGAAGAAAGACGCCCTGCTGCGTTTCGCGACATCGGAAAAATTCTTCGAACTGAGGAAGATCCTCGGGGTCGCCATCGGGTGAACACCATGAAATACACTGTTCTGTTTTCCTCCCTGTTTCTTCTCCTTGCCGTCGGTTGCACCGGCGACAAGGCCGCCGGCAAGACCACCCCAGAAACCGATCCCGTAGCTGGCAACACGGGAAAGGTGGATCCAGGGACTCCCAAGGAAGTCGCCCCTGCCGGTCCCTCATCCGATCTCTGCACCGATACCCAGTGCCCGGGAGTGGTCCACTGACCGCCAGTCATCCATCCCCGGGGCGTTTCGACTTTACGCCGCCGGGCATCACTCCTGGCCAGGCTGTACGGAGGCTCTTTCCATGTCCCTTCTGGGTATCGACCAATCACAGGTTCAAAGGCTGCGCGGCACCGCCGATGAGATCACCCGGCAGATCGCCCCGCTGCTGAAGGCTCACACAACAGTCACCGTGGAGCGCGCCGTGCTGCGCATGCTCGGTCTCGACGGTGTGGACCATCATCTCGTCCCCCTTCCCAACGTGGTGGTCAACCACCTGCGGGAGAAGGTCCGCGACGGGGCCGCGACGGCCGTACTCGCTGCCATGCTGCACACGCACGCATCGATCACGGAAGTTGCCGAACAGGTCGCCCGCGGGGAGCTGGACCTCCATCGTCTCCCGTCCGTTCCGATGGATGAGATCCAACATCTGGGTTTGGAGCTTGCGACCGAGGGACTCGAGCGTATCCAGGCGATGGTGCGGGAACGCAACTCACGCATGGACCGCCTGCCCGTGCGCGATCAGCCGTGGAAATATGTCATCGTCGCGACCGGCAACATCTATGAGGATGTTGCGCAGGCCAAGGCAGCCGTTCGGAGAGGGGCCGACATCATCGCGGTGATCCGCACCACCGGACAATCCCTGCTCGACTATGTTCCCTACGGCCCCACCACCGAGGGCTTCGGCGGGACCTACGCCACCCAGGCCAACTTCCGCATCATGCGTGCGGCCCTCGACGAGGTCGCCGAGGAGACCGGACACTATGTCCGGCTCGTCAACTATGCGTCCGGACTGTGCATGCCGGAGATCGTCGTGATGGGCGCGTTCGAGCGGCTGGACATGATGCTCAACGACAGCATGTACGGCATCCTGTTCCGCGACATCAACCCCATCCGCACCTTCGTGGACCAGTTCTTCTCCCGCATGGTCGACGCGGCCGCCGAGATCATCATCAACACGGGCGAGGACAACTATCTCACCACCGCCGACGCCGTCGAGGCAGCCCACACCGTGCTCGCCTCGGACTTCATCAACGAGAGCTTCGGTCTGGCAGCCGGTCTGAGGCCCGGCCTGCTTGGCCTGGGACATGCCTTCGAGATCGACCCCGAGCTCGAAGACAGTTTCCTGCTGGAACTCTCCCAGGCCCTCCTCCTGCGTGAAGTCTTCCCCGACTCTCCGCTGAAATACATGCCTCCGACCAAGCACATGAGCGGCGACATCTTCAAGGGCTACCTCATGAACGCCATGTTCAACCTCGCCGGCATCTGGTCGCAGCAGGGCATTCAACTCCTGGGAATGCTGACCGAGGCCATGCATACACCCTTCCTGCAGGACCGCTTCCTCGCGCTGCAGAACGCGGATTACATCATGAATGCCGCCCGGCACATCAAGGATCAGGTCACATTCCGTCCCGATTCCCTGGTGATCCGTCGGGCCCACGAGGTGATGGACAAGACCGATGCGCTCCTCGACTCCGTGCGCCAAACCGGGCTCCTCCAGGCGATCTCCTCAGGCTGGTTCGCCGACATCTCCCGCCCGGCCGACCATGGCAAGGGCCTGCTCGGAGTACACGAAAAGAGCGACGGCTACTTCAATCCCTGCAAGCCCGTCCTGGCCGCCCGGCTGGGACTGGAGAAGGAGATTGACACATGGATCTGAACCTGCGCGAAATCCGTCCCTACGGAGACTCCCTGTCCGACGGTGCGATGCAACTGAGCTTCACCCTGCCCCTTCCCACGGGTCCACTTGCCAAGGAGGCAGCCCTTCGCCTCGCCCGCAAGATGGGCTTCGCCGAAGCAGATGTGGTGCACATGGCCGACCTGGGGGAGGGCTTCAGTTTTTTTGTTGTCTACGGAAAAACCCGTCTGTTCATCGATGCCACCGACATCACCGTCACCGCAGTGAAGTCCGACGTATGGGACCGCACCACCTGTGATGAGAAAATCCGGGAGTTCTTTGGTCGCAAACTCAGGATCGTGGGAGCCTGCATCGGTGAAGACGCCCACACCGTGGGCATCGACGCGATCATGAACATGAAGGGTTACGCAGGCCACTACGGCCTGGAACGCTTCTCCATGATCGATGCGTACAACCTCGGTGCCCAGGTGGAACCCGAAACCCTGCTGGCACGTGCCCGTGAGAAGGAAGCCGACGCAATCCTCGTCTCCCAGGTCGTCACCCAGCGGGATGCGCACCTGTTGAACCTCACGCGTTTTGTAGAACTTACCGAGGCTGCGGGGCTTCGCGACCGCTTCGTGCTGGTCGCCGGCGGTCCGCGCCTCGATCACAAGCTTGCGCTGGAGTTGGGCTACGATGCCGGCTTCGGGCGGGGCACCTTTGCCGAACACGTGGCCTCCTTCGTGATACACCATTTGGTGCAGAAGCGATCCCAAGGCTCTGAAGGATAGTGTTTCCGATGCTGACCGTTCTTTTGTCCATCCTGGTGCTCGTGGCCTTCGCAGGCACCTCCTGGTTTTTTTACCGGCAAGCCGCCGGACAGGCCGGCCGTGCTCTCGAGGAAGCCGTCGCCAAGGCAGCCCTATTACGTGAGGAAGCCAAACGTCGCAGCGAGGAAGTGCAGCTCAAGGTCCGGAACGAGGTGGCCCAGGTCCGTCTGGATTCCCGCCGCCAGCTTGAGGAGCAGGCCCGCGAGCAGGAAGAGGAGATGAACGAGCAGGAGCTCGCTTTGGAGCGCGAAGCCGCCCGCGTGGAGTCGGCCACAGAGGAACTCAAGGTCCGGGATGCGGATCTGGCCAACCGCTTTTCTACTCTGTCCAAACGCAACAACATGATCACGGAACTGAAGAACCAGAAGCGTGAGCTTCAGACCCAGATTCCGTCGGCACTTGAGACGGCTGCCAAACTTTCCAGCCAGGAGATGCGCGATCAGATCTACCGGCAGATGGTCGAGTCTGCCGAGACCCAGGCGCAGGAGAACCTGAGGCTGTGGGAACAGATCCCGGAGTCCGATTTCATTCCCAAAGCCAAGCGCATCATGGGCATCGCGATGGGTCGCCTGTCACGGACCGAGGTCCAGGAACGGCCGGCCAACTCAGTGACGCTCTCGACGTCCCAGTACCAACACATCCTGAAACTGTGTGGGGGCACCATCGAGAAGTTGTCTGAACTGTTCAAGATTCCGGTGTTCGCCCAGGTCGCCGAAGACGCCGTGATACGCTTCGACACCATCGACGCTGTGAACCGGGAAATCGCGCGGCGCGTACTCGAGAAGACCATCGAGAACAGCCGCCAGATCACGACCTGGGAGAACCTGGCTGACCTGTGGCAGAAAAAAAGCGCGGAAATGGAGAACGAGATCACAGGGTACGGTCGCAAGGCTTTCAAGTTGGCAGGGCTCAAGCCAAAGGCCCACAAGGAGATCATCCAACTGCTGGGACGCCTCTTTTTCCGAACCTCCTACACCCAGAACCAGTGGCTGCACACGATTGAGGCCGCTCAACTGGCCGGTCTGATCGCCGCAGAGATGCATCTCGACGTGGAGCTTGCGCGACGTGCGGCCTTGCTGCACGACATCGGCAAGGCCCTCACCCACGAGGTCGAGGGGTCCCACGCCGTCATCGGTTGTGAACTCGCCGCCCAGTATGGGGAAGAGCCGGTGGTGGTCAACGCCATCGGTGCGCACCATGGCGAGGTGGGCAACGAATCGATCTATGCCAGCCTGGTGATGGCAGCCGACGCCATGAGCGGCGGAAGGCCTGGCGCCCGTCGAGAGCAGTTGGAGACCTACTTCGACCGGATCAACGATCTGGAACGGGCGGCGAGAGCCTTCCCCGGCATCCAGGAGGTCTTCGCCGTCCAGGCTGGCCGTGAGCTTCGCGTGCAGGTCGACTCCCAGCGGATGGATGACGAGCGCACCATGGCTCTGGCCGCTGACATCTCGCGGAAGATCTCCCAGGAGGTCACGTTCCCAGGGCAGGTCAAGGTCACGGTGATCCGTACCTTCACCGCGCAGGAGGTCGCCCGATGAAGCCCCGCCGGTTCACCGGAAGGGCCGGCACCGACGGCCGGATGGATCCGACCCGCATCCTTCTGGCGGTCTCGGGCCTGTACCTTCTGGTGGTGCTAGGCCAGCTCATGGCTCGCGTCCTGGGCTATGCAAGGCGACAAACGTGGGACGTCACCGACGAGGAATGGATCTGCAGTGAAAGCACCACGATGCTGGGCATCCCGATCTCCAAACGCACCGTTCACATCCCGGCCGCCAGCGTGGTGTTTCACTCATCCGGCTCGCTGGGAGATCCTGCGCTCCTGCTCACGGGCGCGTTTTGGCTGTTCGGCCTGATCCTGTGGGGAGTTTTCCGCATTCACACCGGTCTTCTGGCCGGAGCACCCCTGTGGGTTTTCTCTGGCGGTCTCCTCGTCTTGTCCGGTCTGGTCGTCGACGTAGGGTGCTTCCTGCTGCACCAGCACCTGCGCTCAAACCAGGCGCTTCAGATTGGACTTCTCGACGGAAGCATCCTCACGCTTCGGGATCCCGACCCGCCCGACTCTTTCTGAATTCCTTTTTTCCGCATTTCAAGCCGCATTCAACAGTTGACGAGTGGGGAAAAAAAACTTACGGTTGCGCCCCGGGAAAGGTCTTGTCCATGTTTTCGACCTGTCCCCGGTGAGGAGAAACAGATGTTGGACATGGCATTTGTCGAGGAGATCATTCCAGTCCTGATCGCTGAAAGCAGCCACCCGACGGTCAAGGGCATCACCCTGGCGGTCGTCTCCCAGCTCGGCCTGCGCGGACGCGCTGCCGTGGCTGCGGAGCATCGCATTCGTCCCCTGGTCATCGACGCCATCAAGGAGACCTTTGGGGATGATGAATTTGAGGATGAAGAAGAAGACGACGAATTCGGCGATAGTGAAGACGAGTTCGGCTATGATGGATTCGAAGAGGATGATGACGAATTTGGCTACGACGATGATGATGATGATGATGAGACCGACGACGGCTACTTCATCGACGACGAAGAGGAAGACGACCTCGATCCGGGCTCCGATGACGAGGACGACGACTTCGACGACATGGACGGCTTCGACGATGACGACGATGATGAATGACGGACTGGACTGATCGTCCACACCTTCTCCTGTAGTCCGCCTTCAGGATGGAAACAGCATGAAAACCAGCCTCGGGGACAATACGTCCTGCATCCGGATCGTGGGCGCCCGACAGCACAACCTCAAGAACATCTCGCTGGATCTCCCGCACAGGCGGCTGGTCGTGATCTGCGGGCCATCGGGATCGGGAAAGAGCACGCTGGCCTTCGACATCATCTACGCCGAGGGACAAAGACGATACGTGGAGAGCCTTTCGGCATACGCAAGACAGTTCCTTCCGCAGCTGGACAAGCCCCAGGTCGAACGCATCGAAGGCCTTTCACCTGCCATCTCCATCGATCAGCAGAACTCCTCGCACAACCCACGCTCCACGGTCGGGACGGTGACCGAGATCCACGACTTCCTGCGTGTGTTTTTCTCCCGCCTGGGGACCGCACGCTGCATCTACTGCCGCACCCCGCTTGTCACCCAGACCAGGGAGGAACTGACAGACCGTCTGATCGCATCCGATCATGGACGCATGGTGTACCTGCTCGCTCCGCTGGCGCGACAACTCAAGGGTACTCATGTTGAACTGCTGGAGAAATGCCGTAGGGAGGGGTTTTCCCGGGCCCGGATCGATGGTGCCATCCTTGAGCTCGATCCCTTGCCGCAGTTGAAAAAGACGTTCAAGCACGACATCGACCTGGTCATTGACCGCTTCGATCCCGGCCGGGTCTCCCGTTCCCGGGTGTCAGGTTCCATCGAGCTCGCCTTGCGATGGGGCCAGGAGACCTTCGTGGTCAGCGATCCCTCGGGCAATGAACGTCTGGTCTCCACCCAGGCACGCTGTCTGACGCATGATTTTTCCGCGCCTTCCCTGTCCCCGCAGTTGTTCTCATTCAACAGTCCCCTGGGCTACTGCAGCACGTGCTATGGGCTGGGCACCGTGAGCTTCCTCTCGCCGCGGCTGATCGCCCCCAATCCGCAACTGTCGCTGCAGCAGCGGGCCATCGCCCCCCTGCCCGAGAACTGGTGGACGCGCCTGAAGGAGAGCTTCGGGCAGGTCATGAAGCGCTACAACTTCACCACCGGAACACCGCTGGGCGAACTCTCGGAAGAGGCGGCCGGGGTTCTTTTCCATGGTGATCAAAAACTGGGCTGGTCGGGGGTGATCACCCTTCTCGAGCACAGCGCCCGTTACGGAGGCGCCTTCGCCGAGAGCCTCTCCGGGTACAAGGAGACTCGTCCCTGCCCGGCCTGCGGTGGGGGTCGGCTGAACCCGGTGGCCTCGGCAGTCGTGGTTCGCGACAAAAGCCTGGTGGATGTGGAAAACCTGCCTGCGGAGGCGGCCCTGGAATGGTTCTCAAACCTTCGGTTCTCCGAAACCGAGGCCCCCGTCGGTGACCCGCTCGTGGAGGAGATCACGCATCGTCTCCGCTTCCTGTGCGAGGTCGGCCTGGGGTACATCCACCTGAACCGCACGGTGTACACCCTCTCGGGCGGCGAGTCCCAGCGTATCCGGCTGGCAGGCCAGCTTGGAAGCGGCCTCGTCGGTGTGACCTATGTCCTCGACGAGCCCAGCGTCGGGCTTCACCCGCAGGATCACCAGCGCCTCCTGGGCACGCTGATGCACCTCCGTGACAGGGGCAACTCCGTGATCGTGGTGGAGCATGATCCTGGCACCATCCATGCCGCCGATCATGTCGTCGAACTCGGTCCAGGCTCTGGTCGGTACGGCGGCGAGCTCTCCTTCGAGGGCCCTGTGGCCGGACTGATGAAGGCCGACACCCTCACGGCCCGCTATCTGCGTGGCGAACGCTTTGGCGTGGACCGCGTGCAACGACCGGCCCCTCGCTCGTTCATCCGGCTCCATGGTGTGACCACCCACAATCTCAAGAATGTCGATTTCTCCATGCCGCTGGGCCGGCTCGTCTGCGTCACGGGCGTCTCGGGCTCGGGCAAGAGCTCGCTGGTGGTGGACACGCTCTACAAGCACCTGGCGCTTCGCCTGGGCCTCGGCGTGGAGAACCCCGGGCAGCTCGCCGGGATTGAAAACGCCGAATCCGTGACGCGGGTCGTGCTCATCGATCAGTCACCGATCGGCCGCACCCCTCGCTCGAATCCAGCCACCTACACCAAGATCTTCGACGAGATCCGCGGCATCTTCGCGGGGCTTCCGGAATCCCAGGTCCGTGGATGGGCGCCCGGGCGCTTCAGTTTCAACGTGCGCGGCGGCCGGTGCGACAAGTGCGACGGCGATGGCCAGATACGCATCGAGATGCACTTCCTTCCAGACGTGTTCATCACCTGCGAGGCCTGCGGTGGCCTGCGCTATAATCAGAGCACGCTCGAGGTGACCTTCAAGGGCCGCAACATCGCCCAGGTCCTGCAGATGACCGTGGCTGAGGCCATGGACGTCTTTTCCGCCCACCCCTCGTTGATGCGTAAACTGAAGGTGCTCTCGGATGTGGGACTGGACTATCTCCAGCTCGGGCAGTCAGCGACAACGCTTTCGGGAGGCGAGGCGCAGCGGTTGAAGATCTCCCGCGAGCTGGGCAAGCGCGATCTGCCCGGCACGGTCTACATCCTCGATGAGCCCACCACAGGCCTGCACATGCAGGAGGTGGGCATGCTCATCCAGGTGCTGCACCAGCTCGTGGAACGTCAGGCCACCGTCCTCCTCATCGAGCACAACCTCGAGGTCATCGCCTCGGCCGACCATGTCGTCGATCTGGGACCCGCCGGAGGGGCCGCGGGGGGACATATCCTCGCCGTTGGATCCCCGGCCGAGATCATGGCCAACCCGGACTCGATCACCGGCCGCTGGCTGGCGGACCGTGAAGCTCAACAATAGGCGATCAATCATGGCCACCTGCACGACGCGCCTTTCGGGGATGGCTCGGATGAAGGATGCATTTTTCCTGCAACCGGCGAAAAGTGGTCACGATAATATCCGGCATGGACGACTCACCCAACTTTGAAAAAATCCGGCTGGGCAAGCTGGGCGAGGATCGTGCCGTCGCCCTGTATCGTGACTGGGGCTATGAGATCATCGCACGCAACGACTCCTTTCCTCAACTCGGTGAGCTGGATTTCGTGGCCCGGAAGGACCGGCTGATCGCCTTCGTGGAGGTGCGCACGCGCTCCACGGACTCGGGTGGACATCCGCTGGAGTCGATCACACCGGCCAAGCGTACAAAGATCATCCGGGCTGCGATCCTGTTCTGGGATCGGATGGGACAAACTGAATCTGCCACCGTTGAGGAGCTTCGTTTCGATGTGGTCGCCGTCGAGGAACGGCGCTACGGACTGGCGATCACGCCCGTGCTCGGTGCGTTCGAGATGGATCACTTCTGGTGAAGGCGCCCGAGGTCGTCGCTGGATGGGAGATCACGCTGTACTCAGGCCATCATCAGTGACATAAACAGGATATGCCGAGCGCGCCCGATACCCTCCTAGGTTCCCTGGTTCGCCCATGAGGTGGCGCTCCTATCTTCTGGCTGTGGGGGCCCTGCTCCTGCTCCGGACCGTGGATCTGCTCCTCACCTGGATCTATACGCCGGACCTTGGGCTGGAATGGAATCCCCTCATCTCGTTTCTGGGTGTCTCCTGGCCTGGTTTCCTCCTCTCACAGGTGTTGGTCTTCAGTCTCATCGCGGGCGCGATGTCCTTCTATTTCAGGAGGGCGCAGGACGTCACGGCCCCCGAAGGCCTCCCCTTCCATGATTACACATACTACTATTTCTTCGGTGAACTCAGGCCCTGGAGAAGGCGTTTCCTCAGTTTCCCGCGCAATTTCCATCCCCACCTGATCTTCAACGGCTTTCTCATGTTGAGCATGTCGCTGATCGTCTCCACCTTCGCGATCGTGAACAATCTCCTGCTGATCATCGGGGTGGAGCGATATGTCCGCTTTCTGGGCTCTCATTACCGGATTTTCTTCCCGATCTTCTTCATCACGGCCGGTTTGATCTGTATCAATATTTTTTTCCTCATGGAATATGTCCGATACAGGAGGTCCCACGCCTTCCGGCGGTGAAACCTGCGGACCCTCCAGCCTCCTGCATGAAGGATTCGGGTCAGCTGGAAGTTCAATGCAGATCGGGCATCCAGGGAGGCGGCGCAAAGAAATCGGCCTCACCGAAGACCGTCGAGGACCAGGTGAGGCGTGCAGCGTGCAGCAGCATCGGACCGGCGCCCGTGGCCTCCCCGACCGGATACCAGGGATCCCCCTCGACCGGGGCCCCCAGGTGGGCCAGATGCACCCGGATCTGGTGCGTTCGCCCCGTGTGCAGGCGCAGCCGGACCAACTGGCGCTCCTCGGACACCGGTGTGACGTCGAGGATCTGGGTGCGAGCCGGGCGACCGTCTTCCCGGACGACGAAGCGCTGGGGACGATCCGGGTGCGGACCGATGGGAAGGTCGATCATCGTCGCACCCAGATCGCACCTCCGCGTCATGGCGACATAGATCTTGGCGCAGGCATCCGAACGCAGCAGCTCCTCGAACCCTGACAGGATCTTCGGGTCCCGCGCGAAGGGCAGCAACCCGGAGGTGTGAAAGTCCAGACGGGACACGATCCAGAGCTGGCCAAGGAACTTCTGCAGCTCGTTGACCAGTGAATGATCTCCCAGCGCCGTGGGCGCCGTGGCCCAGCCCGCAGGCTTGTTCACGACCACGTAGCGTGGCTCCTGGGAGACAATCCAGTCCCGGACGTCTCCATCCTGCCGTGAGGACTCAGGCAGCACGAAAGGGGCCTTCACCACCGAGCCCGCGTGGACCAGCCTGGAGGCCACCTTCACCCGCTGACGGTCGACGAACACGGCGCCGGCCTCGATGAGCCTGCGGGCGAAGCGACGTGACACGCGTGAGGCCATGACCTGGTCCAGCCTCAGTCCGGCGAGCTGGCCGTCGACGTGAATCTCGAAGAAGTTTTCGTTGTCCTTCATTTGCGTTTCTGCCGGGTCGAGCCGAAAAAGTATTGGAGGAACATCAGTCCACAGAAGGCCGCGACGGTGAACAGGATCGCCGCACGGGAATCCTGTCCCCGATCCTCGAACCGCCAGCCCGACCAGAGGAAGAAGACACCCAGCGAGGCAAAGATGCCCTCATGGACCCAGGCGTGCGCGGTCTTGACGAAGTACTCCGCGTCGGCCAGCCTTAGCTCGATCTCACCATAGGTCAGGCGGGAGAGGACGCTACGCAGCTCGGAGGGAAGCGCCAGGGCGTTCTTGGCCAGCTCGCGCATGGCCTGAAGGGCCAGCGAGGAGGGATCCAGCCCGTAGGAGATCGAGAACCGCCGCAGATGCGGCAGGAAGACCTCCATCACGTCGAGCTCGGGGGCCATCACGGTGACCAGCCCCAGGATCTGCAGCAGCGTGCGCTCGAGCATGACCCACTCCCTCGGGATGTGAAACGACGCCGCGATGTCCTTGAGGCTGATGTTCATGCCCTTCAGGTCCTGGAGGTTCTTCAGGCCCGAGTCCGCCGAGAAGCGCAGGTTCCCGAGCCGCAGGTTCTCGATGCCGATCTTCTCCTGGAACTGGTCATGGAAATAGGCCACCACACGGTCGTAAACCCGCGGGTCGGCGCTGGTCGGGATGAAGCCCATCTTGCGCATGGCCGCGACCAGCCCGGCGGTGTCCTTGCGCACGCCGGCCTGCACGAACGCCACCATCCCTTCACGCATGCGGTCGGAGATGGCCGAGCAGGCGCCGAAGTCCATGAAGCACAACCTCGGGCCGGGCTGGACCCAGACGTTGCCCGGATGGGGATCCGCGTGATAAAACCCGTGTTCGAAGAACATCGCGGCATAGGTCTCCACCAGCAGGGAGGCGGCCTCCTCGGGGTTGACGCCCATCTCCTTCAGGCCGGCGACCTGGTTGATTTTCACCCCCTCGACGTACTCGGTCACCAGGACCTTCGACGTGCACCACTCGAGCACGGGCTCAGGCGCGGTCACCGAGGAGCTGCCGGAGAAATTCGCACGGAATCGCCGCAGGCTGTCGAGCTCCATGGTGAAGTCCACCTCCTGTTCCAGGATCGTCTTGAGCTCCTCATAGATGCGCACGAGTTCCGGATTGGGAAAGAACCACCCGATGAGGCGGACAATGAAATAAAAGGCCCGCATATCCTGGGCAAACACCTTCTCGATGCCCGGGTATTGGATCTTCACCGCGACGATCCGTCCATCATGAAGCCGGCAGCGATGCACCTGACCCACGGAGGCGGCCGCGATGGGCGTCTCCTCAAGCTCGGCCAGCACCTCCTCAGGTGGACGCTTCCACTGTTCGACCAGGCGAAGACGCATGAGATCCATCGGCACCGGGTCCACCCGGTCTTGCAGGGCCGCGAACTCTTCCCGGAAGGCAGGAGGCAGCACCGTGGCCATGATCGAGATCAACTGCCCGACCTTGATGTAAAGCCCCCTCTGCTGCATGAACAGTTGCCGCAGCCGCAAGGCAGTGTTCCTGTGCAGCCGCTCGAGGTTCTCCGCCGAGTCAGCCGTGCGTCTCCCGCGGGCGAGGGCGAGGCGGTACCGGATCAGGATCCAGAACACGACCCACAGGGTCCGCCAGGACCGCCAGGTCAGCCTCATGGCTGCGGCTCCCGGACATCGTCGCCCTCATCGGCCAGCCGGCGGTAGATCGTGCGAGTGGCGATCCCAAGCAGGCGGGCTGCGTCCTGCTTGTTGCCTCCGGTGAAACGCAGCGTCTCACGGATCATCGTGCGCTCGATCTCCTCCATCGGCACACCGATCGGGAGCGTGATCGATCCTCCTGAAGGCGTGATGGCCGTGAGCTCCGGCGGCAGGTGTTCGAGGCTGATGAAATCACCACGCCCCAGCACCACGGCCCGCTCGATGACGTTCTCCAGCTCGCGGACGTTTCCCGGCCAGTGGTGCGACGTGAGCACGTCCAGCGACTGCTGGGTGATGCCGAGGAAGTTCTTGTTGTTCTTGCGGTTGAACTGCTCCATGAAATGGGCCGCCAGCAGCGCGATGTCGTCGGTGCGCTCCCGCAGGGGCGGAAGGGTGATGGAGATGACGTTGAGCCGGTAGTACAGATCGGATCGAAACCGGCC
>PHBF01000295.1 GCA_002841905.1 Deltaproteobacteria bacterium HGW-Deltaproteobacteria-17 | reverse complement strand
TGCCCCAAGTTGATCCTTCGACATGGATGCCAATGCGGCCCGCCTGGGCTGAGGTTGAGGCCGCCAGGATCGGGGCGGCGACTGCCAAGGCCTGACAGAACCGCTTTCCTGAAATACGCGGGCGCACCGACAGATCAGATGACATGTTCTTCCCACTCATTGTCTTCTCGCTTTCCGCGGCTGTGCCGCGCAGAAACGAAACCCACGACGCGCGGACCCCACAGTCCGCGACCATTTCCGAAGCGTCCGCGAGAACCGTCAGTTCTCAGGCTGAACGCGCGCCAGCCCACCCACCCTGCACGAACCCTATCCGGGATTTGAGAATGTGCAAGTTTTTTTGAAGGATTCCATTCTCCATGGGGGCGAGATCGCATTATGTGAAACTGCCGGTTCTTGTCGGATGGAACGATGTAAAAAAGCCTGTAACAATGACTTGCATCGTATGAACGGGTCCACGGCGGTCTGCTTCGACCCCGGTTCCAGAGCAACAGCGGCCCCATCGTCGGATTCGATGATTCGCGCCACGGGGCGCCACGCTCCAGCGGACCCAGGCGTGAGCCATGAACAGTCCGGGGGGGAGGTCGGAGGCCGGGCTCAGCCGCGGAGACAGGTTCTGGGGGTGACGATCAGGCCGAGGAAGAACGCCGCGGCGCCCTTGATGAGCGTGCCTGGGAGGAAGGGCCAGAGGCCCCCGTCGAGCGCCGAAGCCCAGTCGAAGCCGAGCCTGATCTTCAGCCAGAAGACTCCCAGCGCGAAGATGACGGCGTGACCCAGCACAAGAGCCGCGACCAGCCCCTTCCAGCCGGCGTACGCGCCGGTTCGCGTGCGGGCGGCGCGGGCCATGATGGGCTGGGCGAGGATGAATCCGAGGAGGTAGCCCCCGGTGGCGCCGAGGGTGGTGTGGAGACCGCCCGAGGCGTCGGCGTAGACGGGCAGGCCGGCCATCCCCAGCAGCAGGTAGAGCGACATGCTGAGGGCGCCGAGGCGTCCCCCGAGCGTGAGAGCGGCGAGGGTGACGCTCAGACTCTGGAGCGTCATGGGAACGGGTGTGCCCGGGATCGGAACCGTCGCCTGAGCCGCGAGAGCCGTGAGCAGCGCAAAGCCGACGACTCCAGCGACTTTCAGGGCCGACTCCGCTCGGCGGCCCGCCAGGCTGAACGAAAGCGTCGATCGGATTCGGGTGGTTGTCGTCATCGGTGAACTTCTCTCGGCGGGCTCGCGGGCCTATGAAACGCAACCGGCGACTATACCCGAGGCGGGCGTTGCGGGGACGGGCCTGGGTATCATCGGGAGATGCCGAGGGTGCGCGATCTGGTCGAGGCGATGGGGTCGGTCGCGCCTTTGGCGCTGGCGGAGCCCTGGGACAATGTCGGCCTGATCGCGGGCGACGCCGAGGCGGAACTTGCCGGACCGACACTGCTGACCATCGACCTCGACGAGCGCGTCATCGCGGAGGCCATCGAGGCCGGCCGCGGAACACCGGGCGCCATCGTGGCCTACCACCCTCCCATCTTCGGCGGGATCAAGCGGCTCACGGCGGAGACGCCCCGGGGCCGGGCGCTGCTGCGCGCGATCGGGGCGGGATTCGCCCTCTACAGCCCCCACACCGCGCTCGACGCCGCCGCGGGCGGGGTCGCCGACTGGCTGATCGACCAGATCGGAAGCGGAACCGATCGCGCGGCCCTGAGCGCCTTCGCCGAAGTCGCCGGCTCGCAGTCGCACAAAGTTGTGTGCTTTGTGCCTGTCGCGTCCCCCCCATGTGCCCCGATGGTGGTGGTCGATCAGGTCCGAAGCGCCATGGCGGCAGCGGGGGCGGGAAGGATCGGGTCGTACGACGAATGCTCCTTCGGTGTCCGCGGGATCGGCTCATTCTTCGGCGGGGCCGGGACTCATCCGGCCGTCGGCGCTCGGGGCAGGCTCGAATCCGTCGAAGAGGTCCGGCTCGAGATGGTCTGCTCGCGGCGCGACCTGCCCGCCGTCATCGCCGCCCTGCGCGTGGCGCATCCCTACGAGGAGCCGGCGTTCGATATCCACGAACTGGCGCCCAGGCCCGATCGCAACCTCGGCCCGGGCCGCGTGATGACGCTCGAACACCCCGCCTCGGTCGAGGCGATCGCGCGGCGACTCGCCCAAGCGCTGAATATCGAGGGGCTCCAGTGGGCCGACGCCGCCGACGGAGGCCCGATCGAGCGTGTCGCGGTCTGCCCAGGCTCGGGCGAGAGCCTCATCCCGGCCGCGCTCGACCACGGCGCGCAGGTCTTCATCACCGGAGAGATGAAGCACCACGAAGCGCTCGGCGCGCTCGACCTCGGCCTCTCGCTCGTGCTCGCCGGACATACGCAGACCGAGCGCGGCTATCTCCCCACGCTGGCCCGACGCCTCCATGAACTCAACCCGGCGCTGTGCGCGACGGTGAGCCGGACGGATCGCGCCCCGCTGCGCTTTCTGAGGCCATGACCCGGACCCGCAAGGGTTCTATTCGAGCACGAAGCGATGGTCCTCGTAGAGCCGTTCGAGGCGGACCAGCGGGCTCTGGGCCTGCGAGAGCGTGAGCCCGCACGCCACCAGCAGTCGCACGAGGCCCGCGTAGTCCTCCAGCGCGATGTACTCTCGGCCCACCTTCGCCGACGCGACGGCCTCCGCGTCGCCCGCCTGCACCGCGGCGAGGTTGGCCATGTTGTGGTAGTTGCCCAGCGGGAGGCAGAGGCAGGTCGCGTCGTAGCCATAGGCCTGATAGGCGGTCGCCTCGCAGGCGCCGCCGGGCATGAGTTTGCGCTGCCAGTGGTAGGTTGGAGCGGGAGCGGCGGGTGTCGCGGGCACGCCCGGATTGTGTGAAGTCTCGCCCGCCAGCACCTCGGCGACCTTCGCGACGGCTGCGGTGAGGGTGGGGCTGAAGGTGCTCAGACGATCGCCCACTCGGACGATTGGCCCGCCTCCGATGGGTGAGTCGGCGGGGTAGGATCGGGAGTTTTCGAGAGCCAGGATGCGTGAATCCCGGGGCATGGTCCCATGCTTGCAGGCGGCGATGGCGCCGACGAAGCCGATCTCCTCGGCCCGCGTGAAGAGCAGCCGGACATGCGCCGCCTCGGGCGACTCGCGCAGCTCGTCCATCGCCGCCAGCGCCGCGGCTACCGCCGCCAGATCGTCGCAGGCGTGCGTATGGAAGGTGTCTCCCTCGACGGAGGGCTCCGGGAGTTCCCAGCGCCCGATATCGCCCGGCGCCAGACCATCGGCGGCGCCCTCCTCGTCAAGCTCCACCAGACACTCCGGGAATCGCGACCCCTTGGACTTCTCCAGCACCGTCCCCGACACCGATCCCGCGCCCGATCCGGCGGGAAAGACCCGCACCCGGGCCTCGCGGAAATAGGGGTCCATCACCCCGCCGCGGAACGAGAGCGTGATGGTCGAGGGCGCCACGATGCGCTCGACGACGAAGGCGGGATGGTCCATGTGAGCCGTGATGAAGAGCGGGGGCGATCCCGAGCCGGTGGGCCGGGCCCGCTCGATCACCAGATTCCCCGATGGATCGGACCGCAGCGCCAGATCGGGCCGCTCCGAGGCCCATCCCCTGATCCACTCGACGACGCGCTGCTCCTTCCCCGCGGCCGTCGGAAGGGCGGTCAGTTCCCGGAGCCAGCGACGATGGATGTCCGCGGGGAGAGTCATGGCGCCGCCAGCATACGCGATCGCTCACACGCC
>PHBF01000294.1 GCA_002841905.1 Deltaproteobacteria bacterium HGW-Deltaproteobacteria-17 | reverse complement strand
CATCTGCCGCACCGGCAATTCGGCCTGCACGGCCGGCGCGTCCGACGGCGCCAGGCGTTCCAGCATGTCCAGATCGCCCGAGCGCAGATTGGCGAGGCGCACGGTCGTGTCCGGGATCGGCAGAAAGATCAGCCGGTCGAAACTGTAGCTGTCGGCGTTGTAGTGATCGGCGAATTTTTCCAGCACGATGCGGTCCTGCTGGAAGACCGGCACGGTGAGAAACCGCGCGAGGTGCACGTGCCCGGCTGGCGTCCCCTTCTTCAGCGGGTCGGGCGCGGCGAAGTCGTTGATCAGGATCGAACGCCGCTGACGCACCGCCTCCCCCCAGATGCCCGTCCGATCAAGTGCGTACTTTGTCTGGGGGTCGGCCACGGAGCACTCCTTCATCACGTCCCGGGACCACGAGTTCAGGGTGAACTCCCGAGCCTCCTCGTCGTAAAAATAAATGTAACCGATGCGGCTCTCGGTCAGTTCGATGGCCTTGTTCAGCGCATGATCCAAAAACGACTGCAGGCTCTCGGCCGGGTATTGCAGGATGTCGATGATCATCCGCTGCCGCCTCGCCTGCTGGGCCAGCTGCTCCTCGGCCCGGGTCCGGTTCGCGAAGCTCAAGGCGACCAGGAATGCCCCGAGGACCCGTCCTCCTGCGTCGAGCAGGGGTGTGGCCTGGAGCTGCCAGGCACCATAAGCGGGGGGCCATTGCGCATTGTTCTCAGGAGACATCTCGGCGGAGGCAGGTTCTCCGGTGGCCAAGGTCTGGACGACCGGACACCCCGTGCAGAGCCGCTCCATGCCCCAGGCCTCAAAGCACTTCCGCCCCTCGAGCTCCTCCCGGAAATGCCCTGTCGCCTCCCGGAACGCCCGGTTGGCGAAGATCACACGGTGCTCGGTGTCATAGACCGCCATGACGATGGAGACGTTTTCGAAGGCGTCGAACGGAAATTCCTGGATGGTCTGGATGGGCATGTAGGCCTCCGGTGGGCAAATGGACCGGTGGCGGCAATATAGCACCAAACTGGTGTCGGCCAAAAGATTTTCAAGCCCTCAGAAGGCACCGTCAAATCTGGATTGGTGCAACTTTTTGCCTAATCAAAACGTGAAACTGGCCGTAATAGACAGGGAGGGAGGCGCCCCCCTGGGTCGCTTCCTGGAGGATGGTTTGCAACAACAATGACGAAAGGTTGCCGATGAGCTTCTTCCAACGGCTCGGATTCGGGCGAAAGAAGGCGGCGGCCGTCACCTCCACACCGGATGTCCTGCGGTTTGCAACCCCGCCACCACAACTCCCCAATCCTGAGCTTCCCGTCACGCCCGCCCCCGAAGGTCCGGGACGTGAAAAATTTCGCGATTTTTTCGAGATCATGCCCAGCGCCTTCGTCATCCTCGACGCGGTCCCCTCCCAGGACGCCGTGGATCCCGTCGACTTCGTCTTCTCCTATGTGAACCCCCGCTTCGAGTCGCTGATTGAAAGGCCCCGGGAGGCGCTGATCGGTCATTCCCTGCGGGAGGCCAATCCCTACCTCCAGACGTTCCATACGGAGCTGCTGATGTATGTGCTCTCCTCCTGGGACAGCACCCTGTTCGTCGACGAGACCCTGCTGCCGGGCCGGGTGCTCAAGATCACGATGTACCGCCCTGCCGAAAACCGGATCGCCTGTCTGCTCGAGGACATCACCTCGGTCCGTGAGGGCGAGACCGCCCTGCGTCGCCGTCACGAGGTGGAGCGCAAGCTGGCCCTGATCGCCACGCGGCTGATCTCCTGCACGCGGGACAACCTCGACGAGATCGTCTCCGACGCCCTGATGCAGATCGGGAAATTCTATCGTCTGATGCGCTGCACGATCTGCCGGATCGATCCGGACGCGCAGCGGATCAGCATGACCCACGAGTGGTGCGCCCCCGGCGCCGTCGCCCTGAAGCCGGAGCTCCAGGAGCTGCCAGCAGAGAACTTCAGATGGCGGATCAACCAGCTCCTCGAGTTCGGAGAGGTCTGGATCCCGGATCCTGAGGGCCTGCCACCGGAGGCCGCCTCCGAACGGGAGTTCCTGTTCAACCATGGCATCCATTCCCTCGCCACGACGGCCCTGTATCAGGACGATCACCTCAGCGGGTTCGTCTGTTTTCACCTGGGCGCGGGTTTCTCCCTGTTCCATCCCACGGACATGCCCGTTCTGCATGCCATCACCACCACCTTCTCCAACGCCTTCTGGCGTGTCCGCATGGAAAACATCCTGCAGACGCGGCAGGAGCAGATGCTCCAGTCGCAAAAGCTCGAGAGCATCGGTCGCCTGGCCGGCGGCGTCGCCCACGACTTCAACAACATGCTCAGCGTGATCCTGGGCTTCTCCGATCTGATCCTCGAGCGGATGCCCGAGGAGGACCCCAACAGGGCGGATCTGCTGGAGATCCACAAGGCCGCCAACCGCTCCAAATCGCTGGCCGGCCAGCTGCTGGCCTTCGCCCGCAAGCAGGCCTCTGAGCCGAGGCTCCTGAACCTCAACAAGATCATCGCCGATTCGTCGAACCTGCTGCGCAAGCTCGCCGGGGAGGCCGTCCAACTGCGGATCGTGCCCGACGCATCCCTGTGCGACGTCTCCATGGACGCGACGCAGTTGAACCAGGTGATCATGAATCTGATCGTCAACGCCCGTGACGCCCTGCCCTCGGGCGGAATCATCGAATTGTCCACCCGCCAGGTCGTCGTCGGCGAGAGCGATCCCGTCTTCCAGGCCCACCTGCCGCCGGGCGAATACGCGGAACTGACCGTCACCGACAACGGGACCGGGATGCCACCCGAGGTGCTCGAGCACCTCTTCGAGCCTTTCTTCACGACCAAAAAGGTCGGTCAGGGCACCGGCCTGGGCCTCTCCACGGTCTACGGAATCGTCCATCAGCACCAGGGCGAGATCCTGGTCCGCAGCGCCCCCGGGGCCGGTTCGTCCTTCTCCCTTTACTTCCCCCGGGCCAGCGGCGCCCGCGGAACCTCCACCCAGAGCGTCCCTGCCCTGTCTTCGGGCCATGGCCATGAGGTGATCCTCCTGGTCGAGGACGAGCCCGCCCTCCTGAAATTGGGGACCTCGGTCCTGTCCCGCAGCGGGTACCGGGTGCTGGCCGCGGACTCCCCGACCAAGGCGCTGAGCCTGGCCCGGCAGGAGGAGGGACTGATTGATCTGCTGATCACCGACGTGGTCATGCCGGAGATGAACGGCCGGGATCTGTTCGGCGAGCTCCGGAAGACCCAGCCACGGCTCCCTTGCCTGTTCATGTCCGGCTACACGTCGGACATCATCGATCGCCAGGGGATCCTCGAGTCCGACATCCACTTCCTCCAGAAACCCTTCCGTGCCTCGATTTTGCAGCAGAAGGTCCGCGCCATGCTTGATGAACTGGCCCATCCACAGGACGATCCGCTTTCGACTTAAAAAAGATCCGTTTTCATTAAAGCCCCTTCGCCTACCTGCCGATGTTGGTCCCTGTGTAGAGTTGTGCAAATTGGAAGTGAACGCAGAGCACCCAATGGTCGGAAACCTGTGATGTGCCATTCAATGCACATCGTCACTTGCATCGAAGGAGTGTTCCCATGAGAAAGACCATCCTGTCCCTCTTCCTGTTGTTCCAGATGCTGCCGTTGCGCGCGTCCGCCCAGGACGTTCACGGGATCAACATCCTGAACTTCAAGATGAGCACCGACCCGAGCGGACTGGTCACCCAGGAGAGCGCGCAGCGT
>PHBF01000293.1 GCA_002841905.1 Deltaproteobacteria bacterium HGW-Deltaproteobacteria-17 | reverse complement strand
GCGCGGCTCGAAGTACTTGACCTCGTCTTCACCGGCCTGGGCGGGCACCTTCTGGATCCACTTCTGGATCACGGTATCGGAGGCCAGCACGGAGAACCTCCGGACGGCCTCGAACATCAGCATCTCCCGCATCTCACCCAGGGAGGTGGTGTACTGCGTCAGGTTCACGGTCTTGCCGGAGCGCACGAACGACGTGGCTCCCACCTGGGCCATCCGGACCAGCGAGGCACCGGAGAAATACACGGCCTGCGGATACAGCAGCGGAAACACCTTCTTGCGGTCCTTGTCCAGCGTCGGACCGATCTTGTCGAAGAAGCGAAGGGCCTCAAGAAATTTGTCATTGGCCCACGCTTCGCGACGCTCGCCGGCGGGCTTCTGGAACTCTTCGTAGGCCTGGTAATAGGCAAACTTTCCGCGGGCGTAATTGACCTCGGGGGAGTCCTTCAGTTCCGGCATCTGGTCGACGAGCTCGACGAGCTTCTCGATGCCGCGGTAGTTCTGGGTCTTGATCGAGATCTCCAACAGGCGCTTGATGGCCTTGGAACGAAACGCGGGATCCCAGCGCTGCTCGACGACCATCCAGTAATAATCGGCCGCGACCAGGTAATTGGCGCTCGTGAACATGGCCTCGCTGAGATAGAAGGTGGCTTCCTTGCCGAGCGTCGGATGGGAGATCAACGACAAAAACAGCGCGGCGGCGTCCTGCGGCCGGTTGTTCTTGAGCAGGTAGATGCCGTTGAGGAACCGCTGCATGTCATCGTGCTGTTTTCCAAGCTGCACCTTCTTGGCGCTGGCGATGACGCCCTCGAGACGCTTGAGCGCGAAATCCAGCGCGGAGACGGAGTCGTTCACCTTGTCCAGCGGGTCGGCCGCCGAGACGGAGGGAAGCAGCAGAAACGAAGCACAGGCCAGAAGAAACAGGCGAGTTTTCATGATCAGAATCCTTGCAGGCGAGGTTCGCCTGGGCAAACACGGGCGAGGTACCGCCGACGACTTCACTTGGTCTTGGAAGGCTTCGTCTCTTCCTTGTTGACCAGAGCCTTGGACTGCAACTGGAACTGGATGTGCGGGCGCTGATCCAGCGGGGTCGTCCAGCCGCCCTTCTCCACACCCTGAACCTCAAGCGTGTAGTCCTTGCCGGGCTCCACGTTGAAGGAGTAGGTGTTGTGGACCTCCCACTTCCATTCCTTGACGTACTTGAACACGCCGTAGCCGTTGCCCTGGTACGTGATGAAGACGCGGAACCGCACGTTGCCCGGGGAGACGTGACCCACCGGGATGGAAATCTCCTTCTTGGCGAGGACCTCGCGGTCCTTCTCACCGGCGTCGCTGTAGGAGGCGACGAGCTTGCCATCCATGAGGTAGCGCAGCCGCACCATCTTGAACGCGCCGCCCATCTTGTTGACGTGCTTGATCAGGATCTTGGCGCCGCCGAGCGTCTCCTTCTCGGCCGTCATGGCCTCCTTGAGCAGCTGCAGGCGGAACTTGGTGGCCGTGACCTTGTTCTTCAGATCCTCGACGAGCTCGGCGAGCTGCCGCAGTTTCAGTTCATTGCTGGTCACCTCGGCGGCGGTGACCTTGTCCGGCGTCGGGGTCGTGTCGCGATCCCCCTCGGTGCCCACCGTGACCGGAACGGCCGGGGCCTTCGGATCCACCTTTGCTTCCGTCGGAGGCGGCGTGGAGGCGGGCGGTGGCGTGGTGGGCGCCGTCTGGGCGGACGCACCGGAGACGACAAAAACTAAAAATAAAAACACAGGAAGGAAGAGTTTCGTTTTCATGGTGCCTCTCAAAACATGGTTCATCTACCCGGTCAACCGGACGTGATGCTGCGAATATATACATTCCAATAGGCAAATCGTCAAACCAATTTGTCAATACGCTTCCTGAATATTTGTCAAACGTCTCATCCGCGACCGGGTCCGCAGGCACGTTTTCCGGTCGAAAGCGGACCGCCGGCGAAAACAAGACTGGAAAGGCAGGGCATTTTCCGATACAAGGGCGTTGGGAACCGGACGGAAAACCGGTGCGCACCCGAAGGAGAAGGCTGCATGCTGATTCAGGATATCATCGCCCGCAAACGCGACGGCCTCAAGTTGGACCAGGCCGAGATCAATTTTTTCATCCAGTCCTACACGTCCGGCGCCCTGCCCGATTACCAGGCCGCCGCGTTGATCATGGCGATCTTCATCCGTGGGCTGGACAGTGAAGAACTGAGTCACTTCGCCAATGCCATGCTGCACAGCGGCACCGTCGTCGATCTCTCCCACATTCCGGGCATCAAGGTCGACAAGCACAGCACCGGCGGGGTGGGAGACAAGATCAGCATTCCGCTGGCGCCGCTGGTCGCCGCCTGCGGGGTGAAGGTGCCCATGGTCTCCGGCCGCGGGCTGGGCCACACCGGGGCACCCTCGACAAGCTCGAGTCCATTCCGGGCTTCTCCGTGCGCCTTCCGCTGGATGAGTACGCGCGCATCGTGGAGAAGGTCGGCGTCTGCATGATCGGCCAGACCGAGGAGCTCGCACCCGCGGATCGCAAGATCTACTCCCTGCGCGACGCGACCGCCTGCGTCCCCTCCATTCCACTGATTGCCTCCAGCATCATGAGCAAAAAGCTCGCCGAAGGCATCGACGCCCTGGTGCTGGACGTCAAGGTGGGCACCGGAGCCTTCATGCCCACCGAAGAGAAGGCCGAACAACTGGCGCGCACGCTGGTGGAGATCGGTCGTCGGGCGGGCAAGAAGGTCACCGCCTTCCTCACCCGGATGGATGATCCCCTCGGGGTGGCCGTGGGCAACGCCTGTGAGGTGATCGAGTCCATCGAGGTGCTGCGCGGCGGCGGACCCGAGGACATCCGCGAGCTCACCCTGCTGATGGCCAGCCACATGCTCGTGATGGGAGGACTCTCCCCCGATCCGGCCGCCGCGCGCGAACGCTGCCTGGTCGCCCTGCGCGACGGCTCGGCCATCGGGAAGTTCAAGGAATTGATCGCGGCCCAGGGAGGCAATCCTGAGGCCGTCGAGCACGTCGAACTGTTCGCCCAGGCGTCCCACAGCACCACGGTGCGGGCGACCCGTTCCGGAATCGTGCAGTCCGTGAACTCCACCGCCATCGGCATGGCGGGCGTGGTGCTCGGCGCGGGACGGCGCCAGGTCTCCGACCCCGTGGATCCGGCCGTCAGCCTGTACATCCGGAAGAAGATCGGCGACACGGTCGCAGCCGGAGAGGTGCTCGTGGACGTGCATTACAACGACGACCGCGGGCTTCCCGACGCGCTGGAGCGCATCGCGGGGGCCTACGTCGTCGGCGATGCTCCGGTGGCCAGGAAACCCCTGGTCCTGAAGACCATCCAGAGTTGATCGGGCGCCGATGACTCCCCAACGCGCCGCCCCATGCAACCCGCGGACCGCTCCCCTGTCCTGGTCGGGCATGAAACCGGTCTTCCTCTCGCTGCTGTTGCTGAGCTCGTGCATCGACGGGCGCTCCTACCTCACGACCCGCCACCGCCACCTGCACTATGAGGTGGAGGTCCAGCGCAACATCCGCCGCGAAATCCGCGTCACCCACGAAATCAACCAGAATCGCCTGACCCTGCAGTTCCAGGAGATCCTGTTCTGCAGGCACGTGCAGTTCGACGTGGAAAAGATGAGCCTGGTCCGCACGCAGACGCGCCCGGGCGCCGCGTATTACATGATGCTCGGGGGGCTGATCGCCGCGCTGTCGATCCCCTCCTATTACATGGGAGTGGCCAATTCGTCGGGCACGGCTCGCGCCATTCACCTCTC
>PHBF01000292.1 GCA_002841905.1 Deltaproteobacteria bacterium HGW-Deltaproteobacteria-17 | reverse complement strand
GAGGGATGAGGTCAACGTCAAGCTGAAGAGGCTCTACGACCTGCGCTCACAGCCAGAGCCCGCGATCAGCGGGAGCGAATTCCTGGCCCTGATAAACACCGGTAGCTCCATGATGAGCCGCGACTTCAGCGCGCTGCTGGATGAGGTGCTGGCGGAGAAGGAGAACACCCGCTTGACCGGTTACCGGGCCCGGCTGCTCCTGGTCGGCGCGGCGACGGACGAGGTCGAGCTGCTGGAGGAGATAGAGGCGCAGGGCGGCCTTATCGTGGCGGATACTCTCTGCTTCGGTTCGCGCGTCTTCTGGAACAAGCGGTCGGAGAACCCGGAACTGCTCCCGATGCTGGCGGAGGGATATCTGTCCAACCTCTTCTGCCCGCGCATGTATGCGGAGTACGACAGGCGCCGCGACCACACCCTGCAGATGGCCGAGCAAGCGGGCGTGCAGGGAGCCATCGTAGTTTACAACAAGTTCTGCGACCTGCATGGTGTTGATTCGGTGAGCGTCAGGATGGACCTCGAGAAGAGCGGTCTCCCCGTACTGGTGCTCGAGAAAGAGTACGGCTCTTCCGCCGACATCGGCCGGATCAAGACCAGGGTGCAGGCCTTCCTGGAAAGAATCGGAGGCTAAGGACATGGCACAGAGGACCTTAACGGCATCGGATGGCCTGATCAACAGGGTATCCGGCATCTTCGACCTGGTCCGGTTCTTTCCGGACGTTATGAGCGATGAAGAGGTAGAGGGATTGTTGCACGCCGTCGCGCCGGACACGGCCCGCACGATATCCGCGGCCCTGGAGCCCCGGGTGCGGCGCGCCGGGATCGCGCTGTTGAAGATGGTGGCGGCCTGGATACAGGGAGCCCGCGACGCCCGGGCCGCGGGCAAGAAGATAATCCTGGTGCCCTTCAACTTTCCGCCGGAGTTCGTGTAGTGCTTCCAGAACGCCTATCCGCTGACGAGCGAGGTCTTGACGGTCGCGGGAGCGGCGGCTCTGGAGGGGCAGGGAGACCGCTACTGGGAGCAGGTCATGGCGCTGGGGTTGCCTGACTACCTCTGCTCCGCCAACGGCGTGGAGCTCGGCTCGGTACTCACCAATGTCGACTTCGAGCCGGACGCCATCATCTCAGCGGCGCCTGGCAGCTGCGACGCCAACTCCAAGCTGCACGAGTTCACCGCGCGGATGCTGGGCATCCCGCAGTTCCTCCTGGAGAAGCCGGGGGACAACGCAAGAGGCCACGAGACCTACGTGACCTACTTCAAGGCCCTCGTAGGTGAACTCGAGGAGTGGCTCGGCGAAAAACTGGACGAGGATTATCTCAGGATGATGCTGGAGAGATGCAATAAGGCTTCCGACCTCTTCTACGAGCTGATGGAGATGCGCGGGCACCGCCCCAGTCCCTGCCCGAACCTGTTCACCCTCTTCGCCTACGCCGCCAGGTTCACCATGTGGGGGACGGAGGAGGCCATCACGATGATGCAGGTGATGGTGGACGTGGTGCGCGAGCGACTGGAGAAGGGCGAATATCCGAGCCCGGACGGCGAGATCGCGCGCTGCTTCTGGACCTACACCTATTACTACTGGGACTGGGTGCGCTTCTTCAACAACATGGAGGAGAAAGGCATCACTTTCGTCGGCGACCTCCTCGGCTCGCTCATCATGCAGCGTTACGACACCACCGACATGGACACGATGTTCGACGGGCTCGCCCGCAACTGCCAGGACTACTGCATGACCCGCCAGATGGGAGCCGAGTCCATGTCGGCTCAGTGGATCGACGATCTGATCCACTGGACCACGCGCCTCGATGCTGATGCCGCCATCTTCTGCGGGCACCACGCGTGCAAGCAGACCTGGAGCGTCTTCTCGATGACGCGCAACGAGCTGATGAAGCGTAAGAAGATCCCCACGCTGATGCTGCAGGGCGACGCGTGGCTGAAGACCATGACGCCGATGAGCGCCATCGAGGACCAGATCGATGAGTTCGTTCGGAACGTGGTCGTCAAGCGAAAGACAGGGAAGGCTTGAACGCCGGGTCATAACTGAAGCGGAGGTAGCTGTATGTACTACGCGGGCATCGATGTGGGGTCGCTGACCGCACAGGCCGTGATCATCAACCATAGCGGAATAACCGCCTTCAAGAGCATCCGGGTCAAGCCGAACCCGATCGAATCGGCCGAGACGGTGCTGCAGATGCTCCTGGCGGATACCGACCTGTCGCGGGACCGCATTAACTTCTGTGTCAGCACGGGCTACGGGCGCGAGCAGATACAGGCCAAGGGGCTGGCACAGGACAACGTGAGCGAGATCTCCTGCCACGGCATGGGAGCCGCCTGGTTGCTCCCGGAGGTGAGGACGGTCATCGATATCGGCGGACAGGACGCCAAGGTCATCAAGATAGGTCCGAACGGAGAGCTGCAGGATTTCGTTATGAACGACAAATGCGCCGCGGGCACCGGGCGCTTCCTGGAGGTGCAGGCGCGCACCCTCGGCCTAACGCTGGATGAGCTCGGGCCGGTGTCGCTGTCATCGCGCACCATCCTCGAACTCTCCAACCGCTGCAGCATCTTCTGCGAGACGGAGGTCCTTCACTACATGCAGAGAGGTTACAGCAAGGCCGACATAGCCGCCGGCGTGAACCGGGCCATGTCGGAACGCGTGGCCGCCCTGGTGCGCCGTGTCGGAGTCGAGAAAGAGGTGACCATGAGCGGCGGGGTCGCCAAGAACGTAGCGGTCCGGGCCGAACTCGAGAGGATGCTCAATATCAAGCTGCTCAGCTACAGCGCGGACTCCCAGATAGTGGGAGCGTTGGGCGCCGCCTTGCTGGCCAAGCGGATGGGGGGTGCGAAATGAGCCTCGGTCTGGGGGTCGACATCGGCAGCCTCTTCACCAAAGCGGTGGTCATGCGCGATGGCGAACTCGTGGCCTCGCTCATCGCCGAGACCACGGGCAACGTGTCCGAGGAGATAGCAGGCTTGATAGGGAAAACGCTCGAGGATGCCGGAGTCGCGGCATCGGATCTCGACGCGAGCGCCATAACCGGCAGGGGCGCCGACGCGTGGCAGGAGGCCGAATACAAGTATGACGACGTCTCCTGCATCGCCGCGGCCTTGAAACACATCATGCCCGAGGTAGGCATGTCGCTGGAGATCGGCGGCCAGAGCATCACCGCTCTGCTGCTCGACGGCGAAGGCGGCATCATCGACTTCATGCGCAACGACAAATGCGCCTCCGGCTCGGGGAAGTTCCTCGAGGTGATGAGCGCGGCCGTGGGAGTGTCCATAGAGCAGCTGGATGAGGTGGTCACGCGCTCCACCAAGAAAGTCCCGATAAGCTCACAGTGCGGGGTTTTCGTGGAGAGCGAGGTCATCACCCACGTCAATGAGGGCGAGGCGGTGCCAGATATCGTCGCGGGGCTCTGCGAGTCCGTTGCGAAGATAATCATCAGCCAGGCTCTCAAGTTCGGCATGTTGGAAGATTACACGCTGACGGGAGGCGTGGCCGCGCTCAAGGCCGTTACGGGCCGCGCGACCCCTCGCATCAACGGCAACTACCGCGAATTCCCGTACGATCCCAGGCTGGTCTGTGCCATGGGAGCTGCGCTAATGGCGGTTGCGGAATAGCCAGGGGAGATCACACGGGGGAGCGGCCCGTTGGAGAACGGCGCCGACAGTAACTCCCGCACCAGGGGACAGGGGGCAAATGGAATGGCTGATCCGAGTAGAGGCGTGCAGCAGGGCTTGCTGGACAGGGTTTCGGGCATCTTCGGTCTGGTCAAGCACTTTCCCGACAACCTGAGCGA
>PHBF01000291.1 GCA_002841905.1 Deltaproteobacteria bacterium HGW-Deltaproteobacteria-17 | reverse complement strand
AACCACTGACCCTCCTGCAGCCGGTCGAACACCTGGCCCCGCCAGTAGATGGCCCGCTGCAACGCCCCTGGGTCGTCGGAGCGTACGGTCAACTGGGCCCTTCCGGTGATCACGGGCCGTCCCATCCGTCCCAGATCGAGGGCCTGCGGGAAATCCGAGGGGACGACCCGCGTCCACTGCAACTGACCAAGGATCGGCGCGGCGGCGTAGCCCGCCAGCTGGGAGAACCCCGTGACCGCGAGGCCCGTCCCGAGGATGAGCCCCAGCATGGGCGCGTCGAGGACGCGACGGCTCTGGAGCAGCCGTCCCACCTCCACGCGGCGGCTCATCCGGCCGAGCCGGTGCTTGACGATGTAGTGGGTCTCCATGTCGTAGCGCAGCACGAGGAAGAACACCGCGGCGATGAACACGGGAAAAAACAGCGGGGAGAGCACCAGGCCGCGGGCCAGGGCGTCGGGACGGATCACCAGCAGCAGGAACAGGCTGGCGATGCCCAGGATGAACACGAGCAGGTAGTCGGTCACGTTCTGGCGGCGCCACAGGAAGATCCAGGAGGCCACGTTGAACATCGCGAACAGGGCCTGCTCGCGGGTGTGGGGGACGAACGCCGCCGCCATGAGGACCAGCGCCGCGGCGGCCAGCACGCCGGGCCACACGGGCTGCTCGGGGACCTGCCGCCACACGACCAGGGCGACCCCGGAAAAATACAAGATCGCCAGCGGCGGCCACAGGGGCCACTGCCAGGCCAGGATCAGCACCTGGAACAGCCAGAAGAGCATGAACTGGACGCGTCCGAACGGCATCGGCGCCCTACCCCTGCGCCCAGACGGCGACGTCGATGACCAGATCGTTGTAGGGCGGCGTCGGGAACGGCGCGTCGGCGAACGACAAAAGCGCCAGGAAGCGGACGATCTGCTCGAGGTTCTGCAGCCCGGAGACCGGCGAGACCAGCTCCCCCCGGCTGATCACGCCCACCTCCCAGCCCAGCTCCAGCAGCACCTCGGCCGTACCCGCGGCCTGGGCGACGGTGCGCTCGAAGCGGTCCTCCGAACGCGTGAACCCACCCCGGGGATCGGGCACCAGGCGGTTGTCCACCTGCAGCCAGACGGGGCGCTGCACGGTGCGGCTCTCCGTCCGAACCAGGGTGCGTCCGGTGCGCTGCGAGGCGGGCCAGTGGATGAAGCGGGGATGATCCCCCGGCACGAAGAAGCGCAGCGAGGAACTGAAGTCCCGCTCCAGGAACTGTTCGACGAGGTGGCGCTTGGCCGGCGTGAGCACCTTCTCGGGGTACACCAGGGTCTCCTCCGGCAGGGGCAGGAAGACCTGGATGGTGAGCAGCCCCAGCGGGAAGGTGGAGGTCACGAGCATGCCCGAGAAGGTCGCCCGGCCCCGGTGCACAAAGGCGTGGCGATAAAAGGTGGTCTGGGAGGCCCTGGGGGGCAACCGGAAGAAGAAGCAGGGCTTGTCCACGGGCTCGCCGTCGACGACGTCCTGGACCTTGATCGAGTACATCGGGACCAGCGGGCTGTCGTTGCGCAGGCCCACCGAGCACAGAAACGGCGTGTACCGGGTGATCCGCTCGGGGATCTTCCGCTCGGGGGACAGCCGCCGCAGGGCCAGGAAGGCCAGCGTGACGTGGGCCGCGAAGAGCCCGGCGACCAGGAAGGACCAGATCCACAGCAGCAGGTTGCCCAGCAGCACCGCGTACAGGGCAAAGAAAAGGCAGCCGAGCAGCGCGGTGAAGCCGCTCCAGGTCCAGCGGACCTTCAGGTGGCGGCGTTCGAAATCACGAAAGGCGGGGCGCGCGGGCATGGGCGGAGCATACCGCGAATCCGGAGGATAAAAAATCCCAGAATGCACGAGAGGGCCCTGGACTGGCGGGTTTACAAATCCGGCCGTTTCATCGTAAGGTGACGGGCATGAAACGCCCTCCCCTCTCCCGATGGTTCCTGCTGCCCCTGACCGTGGCGTTGCTGACGCAGTGCCGCCCGAGCCCCTCGGCCACACCCGTCGATCCGAAGACCCGGACGCCCCCGCAGCCGGTTGAAGCCAAGGACAAACAGAAGGGGACGACCCTTCCGCAGCCCCCGGTGGCCCCGCCCGTCGAGGCCGTGAAGAAGGCCCCCGCTCCGAAGAGGCCCGAGTTCCGTTTCGTCTCCCACCCGTCGCTGACCCTGAAAAAAATCGGGTCGCTGACCCAGCCCGTGCAGTCCCTGGCGCTGCACCCGAACTGCAAGGCCGTGGCCGCCGGCGCCAAAAACTGGGAGCTGGCCCGCTTCGGGTCTGACGGCAAGCTCGCCTGGAGCACCCGCAAGGTGCAGGTGGCCTGCCCGGCGGGCAACCGCTGCAGCGAGTTTCCCCGGGCGCAGTTTCTGCCCAACGACAACCTCGTGGCCATGATGGACGGCGACTCCCTGCGCATGTTCAGCCCCAAAGGCCGCATGCTCGCCCTGCGCGGCGGCTTTTTGCAGGCGGTGCTGGACTTCCGGGTCTCCCCCGATGGCAAGATCGTCGGCGCGCTCTATCCCCACGGACTGGCCCTGTGGCGCACCACCGGCGGCCTGCTGCGGAAGGTGGAGATCCCGGGCGCCACGTCGTTTGACTTTTTTTTCAGGAACGTCGACGGCAAGACGCTCAAATCGCTTCATGTGGCTTCCGGCGACCAAATCCTGGGGTTTGACCTGGAATTCAAGGAGAGAGTGGAGCTCCACAAACTGGACGGGCCCGTGCTCAGCCTGTCGGGGTCGGACTATCTCACTCCGAAATCCACCTATCTCTCGGACAAGACCCTTTCTGCCAGGCCGCTGCCGCCGGACAGCCGCGTGTTTCTCATCCTTCCTTCCGGAGAGCACCGCATGATCGCGGTTCGAGATGGCAAATTCATGATTCTAGGCCCACACAACCAACAAACAGGAAGTCCCCGGATCGTGGACACCTGGGAACTTGCCGGCGTGACTCCGGGCGCCGACCCCGTGGTCGCCGCCAACGACAAGTGCCTCGCCATCGCGTCGGGCAACGACGTGTACTTCCTCACCCTGCCCGATCCCCTCCCATGATCCCGCGCTACCGGCACCTCCACGAAAACGGCGAGCTGGTCCGCCGCGCCGCGGCGCTGGCCGAACTGTCCGATCCCTGCCGGCTGTGTCCGCGGGCCTGCGGCGCCCGGCGCCTCCACGGCGAGACCGGCCCATGCGGGGGCGCCGACCTCGCGGCCGTGAGCTCGGCGCTGCTGCACACGGGCGAGGAGCCGCCGATCTCCGGCACCCGCGGCTCGGGCACCATCTTCTTTTACGGCTGCGCGCTGGGCTGCGGCTTCTGCCAGAACCACCAGATCAGCCACGGCGCGCCGCCGGTGTCGGCCCGGGTCACCGACGACCAGCTCGCCGCGATGATGCTGCGGCTGCGCGCCGCCGGGGCGCACAACATCAACTGGGTCACGCCCTCGCACGTGCTGCCGCAGGCCGTCCGGGCGCTGGATCTGGCCGCCGCCCGCGGCCTGGACCTGCCGCTGGTGTACAACTGCTCGGGCTACCTCGGCGCCGAGGCCCTGGCGCTCCTCGACGGCGTGGTGGACATCGCCCTGCCGGACCTGAAGTGGCTGCGCCCGGAGAGCGAACGCGCCTGCGGCCTGCGCGGCGACTACGCGCCCCACATCGGGGCGGTCCTGTCCGGCTGGTTCGAGGCCGTCGGGCCGCTGACCCTCGACGGGGACGGGATCGCGACCTCGGGCCTGCTGGTGCGCCACCTGGTGCTGCCCGGCAACCTCTCCGACACCGACCTGGCGCTGGCGCTCCTCGAGCCGCTGCTCTCCGCGGGGGCGGGCGTGTCGTT
>PHBF01000290.1 GCA_002841905.1 Deltaproteobacteria bacterium HGW-Deltaproteobacteria-17 | reverse complement strand
CCCGGCGCCACCTGGGAGCCCATGCACGAGCTGCGCGCCAGCACCGGAGACGGCAAGACCGTCGAGGTCATCTCGTACGCCGCCGTCGCCCAGACCAGCGGCGAGGACTGGGGCGGCGCGGAACTGTCCTTCTCGACCCAGTCCACGACGCAGTCGGTGCGCATCCCGGAGCTCGAGGCGCTGACCCTGGGCGACACGCACACCGCGACCCGCATCCTCACCAGCCAGGTTTCGTCGTTCACCCGCGCCCAGGCGGCCTTCGAGGGGCAGAGCCACCTCTGGAACACCGTCCGGCAGCGCTCGACCACCCAGCGCATGCTCACCAACGTCGAGCAGGTCTACCGCAGCAACGTCGAGTACATGCACATGGTGCAGGGCCGCACGGTCTCCCTCTTCGAGAGCCTGGAGAAGCGCGGCACCACCGCCCACTTCAAGGCCCAGCGTGTGCAGAGCGTGCGCGGCGACGGCCACCCGGTGCGCCTGCTCATCGGCCGCAGCATGCTGGGATCGACCCAGAAGACGGTCGCGGCCCCCGAGCAGAGCCTCAACGCCGCGATCACCCTGACGATGACCAACTCCACGGACCAGCCCTTCCTGCCCGGCAAGGTCGCCCGCTACCTGGACGGCACCTTCCTGGGCATGACCGACATCGACTTCATCGCCAAGGGCGAGAAGTTCTCGCTGTTCCTGAGCGTGGCCGATCATCTCAAGCTCTCGCGCCAGCTCGACCGAAAGTTGAGCACCCTGGTGCGCAAGACGCGCAACCAGATGCAGGTGGCGTTCATCGTCACCGTGGAGAACCTCTCGAGCGAGGCCGCGACCTTCACCCTGGCCGACCGCATCCCGGTCTCCGAGAACAAGGAGATCAAGGTCGACAAGGTGAGCATCACTCCCGCGGTCAAGCCCGACACCCAGGGCATCCTCCACTGGGAACTGACCCTCAAGCCCGGAGAGAAGCGCGAGTTCCGCATCGGCTACCAGGTCGAATACCCCTCCGAGCTGGTGCTCGACACCCAGCGACGCCGCATGCACATGCGCAACGCCTCGCCCTATGAGGCCGACTCCCCGTCGCCCGCCCCCTCCAAGTCCCGCGTCGAGGACCAGATCATGGAACTCGAGAACATGTTCTAATCCTCGTGAACCAGCTCCCAGTAGAAATCGGCCGCATCATGCAGGATGGGTTCATGGGCCGGCTCGACTCCGGCCAGGCGCAGGATGAGCCCGTCGGTGAATGACAGCGTGTGACCGTCATCGTAGAAAAAGTAGTCGTGGGTCTCGACCTGGTGCTCACCGGGCTCGATGTTGAGGCCGTCGAAGTCCACGAACGGCCGCTTGATCCGGACACGCGCTCCCGGCTTCAGATCCCAGATCCGCATCCCCACCTACTCCGGAATCCGAACTTCCACCAGGGTCGGGACGATGTCCGAACTGCCCATGCCCACCTCGCCGTCCATGCCGAACCCCCAGCACCAGACGCGGCCCTCGGACAGCGCGCAGTTGTGGGCGAAGCCCGCCGAGATGGTGGACAGGTTCACGCCCAGGGGCTTCTGCACCATCGTCGGCGTGGTGGCGAGGTTGTCGGCGCGGCCGTTGGCCAACTGACCGAAGAGGTTCAGCCCCCAGCACCAGCCCACGCCACGCCCGGTGACGCAGGAGTGCTGGAAGCCGGTGGTCACGGTGTCGAAGGTCGCGATGTTGAACGGCATCTGCACCAACTGGGGGACCGAGGTCGCATCCTGGGTGCCGTTGCCGAGCTGGCCAGAGTCGTTGGCGCCGAAGCAGACCACGAAGTCGTCGTTGGTTCCGCCGGCCAGATCGGCCGTGGTGATCGCGCAGGTGTGGCTGCGCACGACCAGATCCGAGGACATCCCGCCCGATTCGCTCGACGAGAGCAGCATGCCGCCTCCCGAGACCCGCCGGGCGTATCCGATGCCGGAGATCAGCGAGGGCACCGGCATGCAGGGACCGGGGATGATGGTGCCGTCGAACTCCTCGAACGGCCAGTAGTTGCAGTCCTGAAAGAGCACGTCCTCCGGATCCAGGGCGATCTGGCCGGAGTTGTCGGCGCCCCAGCAGTACAGTCCTCCCGTGGCGGTGACCGCGCAGGTGTGCACGAGCCCGCAGTCGAGATCCACCACCGGCTCTCCGATGGACGTGGCGGCCTGCGTGGGCTGGGCGACGCCCCGCTCGACCAGGTCACCCAGACCCAGCTGGCCGGCCGTGTTGTAACCCCAGCACCAGACCGCGCCGGTGGTGTCCAGCGCGCAGGCATGGAACAACCCGAGGCTGAGCTTGGCGAACTGACGGCCCGCCGGCATCGCCACGGCCACCGGGACCGGGATCACCCCCGGCTGCGGAGAATTCGTACCCAGCATCCCGAAGTCCAGACCCCAGCACCAGGCCCGGTGGAGCGAATCCAGGGCGCAGGTGTGGTTGGTCCCCGCGGCGATCTGTGTGAACATGACCCCTGCCGGGACCTGGACCTGCACCGGCGAATATTCGTTGTACTCCTCCTCGCTGGTCTGGTCGTTGCCCAGCTGCCCCTCGCTGCCGCGGCCCCAGCACCAGGCCGAGCCGTCGTCGAGCACGGCGCAGGTGTGGGTCGTGCCCGAGGCGATCGAGACCGGGTTGATGCAGTCCGACGTGTCGAATCCACAGTCAGCGCAGGCCAGATGGCCGGCATAGAATCCCAGCCCATGGCAGGAGGCGTCCCCGAGGTTGTTGGTGTCGCACTCCTCCCCGGCCGCGCTCTGGATCATGCCGTCGCCGCACGTGCCGCTGGTGCGGCAGTTGGACAGGTCCGCACGGCAGTTGGCCATGCACGCGACCGTGCCGCCGTAGTAGCCCTGGGCACCACAGGTGTCGAAGCCGGGCGCGAACCCGTCGAGATCGCACTCCTCGAAGTCCTCCTGCACGATCCCGTCTCCACAGGTGCCGAAGTCCTCGCAGGAGGCCACGTCGTAGTGACAGTCGGCCGTGCAGGCCAGCGTCCCGCCGTGATAGCCCAGGCTCAGGCAGCTGGCCTCGTGGAGATCCGCTTCGTCGCACTCCTCCCCGGCGCCGGTCTGCACGATCCCGTCCCCGCAGGATCCGAACCGCTCGCAGTCGGAGAAATCCAGCGTGCATGTGGCGGTGCAGGCCAGCACGCCGTCGTGGAAACCCAGGGTCTGACAGGTGTGGCTGCCGGTGTCCCAGGAGTCGCATTCCTCACCCTCCTGGTTGATCAGGTAATCGCCACACGCCGGATCCGGCGCCACAGCCTTGACGTCCATGCAACCAGCCAGGACCAGAAGGCTCAGATGACAGGCCAGAAGTATATATTTCATGTTTTGCCTCCATCGGGTTTCTTCGCGACTCACGAACGTAGCATGATTGACGGATTTTTCAAATCGCCGGCAGCATATTATTTGCACCAACGGCCAACGAAAGCCGTTCAAGGTTGCAAAAGCAGAGGACTGCTGCTATCACTTTTTTGTTGGGTGGAACCAACCTGAACTGAATGGGGTGCCCTCATGAAAAAATCGATTGTATGTTTGATTCTGTTGGCGTTCACCCTCGGCTGCAACGCCAAGGTCAAGGTGACCGACTCCTGCGGCGACAACTTCGCCGACCCCCAGGAGGCCTGCGACGGTGACGACCTGCGTGATCAGACCTGTGAATCGCTGGGGTATTACAACATCGAAGGCGCCCTGTCCTGCAACGCCGACTGCACCTACAATTTCACCGACTGCGGCGGGCACTGCGGCAACAACGTGGTGGAGACCATCGACGGCGAGCAGTGCGACGGGAACAACCTCAACGGCAGCAGCTGCCAGGCCCTCAACTATTCCGGTGGCCAGTTGATCTGCGATTCCACCCGATGCACGTTCGACACGACCGGCTGCGAC
>PHBF01000289.1 GCA_002841905.1 Deltaproteobacteria bacterium HGW-Deltaproteobacteria-17 | reverse complement strand
AGACGGTCGAAGAGCCAGCCGAAACCCAGGGAGCCGAAGAAGATCACGGCCAGGTAGATCAGCAGGTGGCGCAGGCCCAGCAGCTTGTGGATGGTGGTGATGCCCACGGCGTTGGTGGCCGGGCCGGCGATCAGGAAAGCCAGGGCCGCCCCCGGGGAGAAGCCCTTGAGCATCATGGCCGCGGCGATGGGGATCGAGCCCGTGGCGCAGACGTAGAGCGGGACGGCCACGGCCACCGAGACGATCACGCCCAGAAAGCCCGACCCGACCCACTCGGCCACGACGTGGGCCGGCAGCATCGCGGTGATCACGCCGCCCAGGAGCAGACCGGTGGCCACGGAGCCCGCGATGGAGCCGGGCAGCTCCCAGAAGCCGTAGTGCAGCATGCGCAGGACGCGGGAGAAGAAGCTCTCGTGGGCCGGCGCCGGCGCCACGCACGCGGCGCAGTCGTCGCCGTCGTTGCACGCGTCGGCTGCCGGAACGGGCGCAACCGCCGTGGCTGGTGCGGGGACGGCCCCGGGGGCCGGCGGCTCCGGCAGGAAGATCGCGGCCAGCAGGCCCACGAGCAGCCCCAGCACGAGGGAGACCGCGAGCCGGATGAGGGTGAAGAACCAGCCCAGGAAGGCCCAGGTGGCCATCAGGGAGTCCACGCCGGTCACCGGGGTCGTGATCAAAAACGACAGCGTCGGCGCGGCCCCGGCCCCGGCCTTGCGCAGCTGGGTGGCCACCGGCAGCACGCCGCACGAGCACAGCGGCAGCGGGATGCCGATGATGGAGGCCTTGAGCACGGCCAGCCGGGAGTTGCCGCCCAGGTGCCGGGTGATCATCTCCATGGGCCAGAACACGTGCAGGAAGCCGGCCACGGCGAAACCCAGCCACAGGTAGGGCGCCATCTCGGCGCCGAGGTTCCAGGTGGCTTGAAGAATGTGGAAGACAAAGTGATCGGACATATCTGTAAGACCCGGCTAACAACCTACTGCCGATCGCGGGCATTTGCAACCCCCTGAATACGAAAAAATGAGGTTAAAAGGAACTCCGGGATCTACCACGGAAGGGATAAATGAAATGAAATGAAAAGCAGGATCTACCTCGGAAAGGACGGAACACACGGAAAAACGCTGTGGTCGGAGGATCCGATCCCGACGACTCCAAGTCCGATTTCCGTGTGCTCCGTGTGTTCCGTGGTTAATTATCTTCTTTTCCAATTTCTGCGTGCTCCGCGTGTTCCGCGGTTAAATATTTTCTTTCTTTTTCATCGTCTGCGGTGGTGACGTCTCAGTTGGGCTTCTTGTCCGTGGAATGGCGCAGGCTCTCGACCTTCTCGAGCCCCTGCTTCCAGCCGATCTGCATGGAGAGGTACATCGCGCGATCCAGGTAGCGCTCGCGATCCCGCGCGGGGGACTCCGCGATGGTCAGGGACGCCTCGGCCGCGCCCTGCCGGTCGCCGATGTTCTGCAGGTACTCCACGGCCTTCTGCATATGGGGTTCGGCGTCGTGGGGACGACCCATGCGCAGGAAGAACTGCCCCAGCAGGTAATGGATGCGCCCCTTGGGGAGCTCGGCCAGCGTGGTCTCCCCGACGGAGAGCGCGTTCATGAGGATGCGCACGGCCTCCTCCTGCTGGCCGGCCTGGAACTCGAACTCGGCCAGGCGCAGGAACAGTCGCCAGAAGGACATCGGCGAGTTGGACAGGGAACTGACCACCTTCAGGCCCTCGCGCAGCATCAGCGCGCCCTGGGAGAAGCGCTTGCGGGCCAGCTCGATGGTGCTCAGATCGAAGTAGACGCGGTACAGCAGCGCGGGATCGGAGCTCTCGCGGGCCTTGCGCGTGGCCCGGTTGATCAGCGTGCCGGCGCGGTCCTCGTCCTTGAGGCTGTTCATGGTCAGCCGCGCCAGGGAACTGAGGATGACCGCCTCCTCGGCCGGACTGTCCTCGCAGACGAGCAGGCCCTCCTTGAGCACCTCCTCGGCCGACGCGATCTGGCCGGTGAAGCGATACAGATCCCCGAGCCGGGCGCTCAACTGTGCGAAATGCGAGAGCTCCTGGCCGTGGAGGGTGGCGATCTTGATGATGTCGTAGGCCTGCTTGTAGTTCTCCACGGCGCTGTAGTCGTCGAGATCCTCCTCGCAGACGTTTCCGGAGCACTCCAGGTGCGGTACGGCCTGTTCGAGCATGCCCGCGGCCAGCGCGTGCCGCGCCATGAGGTGGCATGGACCGTTCTCGCCCTCGAGGTGGTCGAGGATGATCGCATGGAAGTCCAGGCGCACCGAGGCGGTGATCTGGGCCGGGATCAGGCGCGCGTAGACCGGGTGTCGCAGCCGCACGTGCTCGGCGTCGGTCTGCTGGAGGAAGCCGCGCTTGATCAGCACGCGGAGGGCCTCCGCGAAGGCGTCGTTGAGCCCCTCGGCCGCGTGGAGCAGGGACAGCGGGATCTCGTCGCCGTAGCAGGCCGTCAACTGAAGCAGGCGCATGGCCTTGGGGGGCAGCCGGCGGAGACGGGTCTGGATGATGTCGGACAGGTTCGAGGACAACTCCACGCCGCCCTCGAGCAGCAGGTGGATCCCTTCGCTGACGTGCAGCGGCAGCCCCATGGCGGACTGGCACAGGGTGAACGCATGGTTGTGGTAGCTCTCCTCGTTGGCGACCTTGAGGTTGCGCAGCACCAGCGGGGCGATGAGGTCGTCATCGAGGCGCGTCAGGACCATGGACTGCCCCAGCTCGCCGGGCTGGATGTGCGGCGTCTCGGAGGTGACGATGATCTTCATCGGGAAGCCCCGCGCCACCGACACCAGACGATCGATGAACATGCGGGACATGTAGTCGTACTCGTGCACGTCGTCGAACAGCAGCAGGTGCGGCACATTGCCGATGGCCGCCAGGAGCAGGCGCAGGATCGACGTCATCCGCTCGCGAAGGCGCACCGCGCGTTCGATCTCGTTTCTGGCCGGCATGGCGGTGAGGAACTGCACCACGTGCACCACGTCATCGGTCTCGATTGAATAGGTCCCGACGCGCTCGAGCACCTGGCGCTCGGTCGGCATCGGGGGGAGCTGGAGCATGCGCCAGAACAGGTCCCGCACCGGATGCCAGGGCCGGCAGGCCATGGTGGGATCCGGGCTCACGATGTGGCACGTGATGTTCTCGGCGCGCTGCAAGGCGGCGATCTGCCGCAGGAACGACGTCTTGCCGATACCCAGCGGCCCGTTGACCTCGAGGATGGGGAGATCCTGGAAGAGAAAGGCCGAGACCGAGTCGAGCTCGCTCTCCCGGCCGGAGAAGGGCATCTCCACTTCGCCCTCTTCATGCAGGATGCTGTCGATCATGCTCGGCTTCAGGCCCGTGCCGGCGACCGGCGCCGGGGTCTCCTCGGGGGTCCTGTGCATGGCCAGGCCGCAGTTCGGGCAGAAGTGCTGGTCGACCGTCACGCTGGCCCGACACTTGGGACACGGCAGGGTCGGCACCGGCGTCATGTTGAGCACGTTCTCGAGCATGAACTTGAAGTCCATGGCCGAGGGCGGGCGCTGCCCGGGATCCTTGTTGAGCGCAGAGAGGATCAACTTCTCGAGACCGGCCGGGATCTCCGGATTGTACTTCGACATGGGCGCAGGAGAGGTCTCGAGGTGGCTCTTGAGGATGTTGAAGAGCCCCTCCCCCGAGAAGGGCGTCTGACCGGTCAGCATTTCGTAGAGGACCACGCCCACGGCATACAGATCGGCCGCGATGGTGGCCTCCTGTCCGCGGATGACCTCGGGCGCCATGAACTCGGGCGTGCCGAACAACTCGCCGGGCATGGTCAGGCGGGGCGTCTGCTGATAGATCTGGCGCGCGATGCCGAAGTCCAGCAGCTTGACGAACTCCTCGCGGGAGCGCAGCTGGGTGATCATGATG
>PHBF01000288.1 GCA_002841905.1 Deltaproteobacteria bacterium HGW-Deltaproteobacteria-17 | reverse complement strand
GTCGGGGAGGCAACGAGGGACCGCAGCCGGTGCCCGCGTACGCTGCGTCGATGGCGGCCGATGCCGGCCCGCCGATGCCGCCGGACGATCCGATGCCGCCGGACCTGAACCCGGTGCCAGCGAACGCCGTGGCGATGCCCCCGGACCCGATCCCGCCCTACGGCGTCGCGCAGCCCATGGATGCCATGCCGCCGCCGATCCCGGATGCGGTCGAGGAGTACCGCGCGCCGCCCATGGATCCGCCCGTCGACCGGCCGCGTCCCATGACGGAGCCGATGAAGGTTGAGGCCCTCGGGTCCGACGATGCGCCGATGTACGGCATCCCGCCCCATCTGCGCGCCATGACGGTGGACTCCCCCAAGCCGGCCTACGCCGGTCCCCGCGTGCCGCCGCCGGGCCCCAAGATGTACGGGGCTCCTCCCATGGGGGACTTGGAGTAAAAACAACGGAATTGAAAGGAAGTCCGGGGGGGGGTTGAACCTGGGTCGGGAGGGACCACGATCAGTTGGCGCAGTCGGGGTCGTGGCCGTCGATCAGGCCGTCGACGTCGTTGTCCTTGCCGTCAAAGCAGAGCTTCTCGGTGAGCGGGAGGCCCGCGCAGGCGATCTTGGCCCGGGTGCCCGGGGTCGGGTCGGTCCGGCGGGAGATGATGATCTCGGCGCCGCGGGAGGGTCCGTACCAGGGCGTGTTCACCGGGTCGCAGCCGCGCCGGGTGGTGTCCTCCGGGCACGGTTCGGCGCACTCGGGGTTGAAGGTGACGTGGAAGCACTTGGCCACGGGCAGGTTCTGGTCACGCTTGGCCGGATGCCCCCCCTGGTAGTCCGCCGGGCACTGCGGGATCTCGGTGACGTTGGCGTCGGCGTCGATGTCCTGGACCGAGCACAGGGGGGTGCACACGCCGGCCTCCTCCGGCGGCAGGTTCGTCAGCGGAACCGCGCCGTTGGCCGCGGCCGGATCGGGACAGCCCGCCAGGGGCGTCGTGATGCACTGCACCTCGACCATCTCCTTGATGCGGTTTCCCAGCCCCACCAGCGCGTCGGAGTAGTTGCCCGAGCAGATGCTGGTCAAGGCCCAGGACAGGTCGTCCTCGTCGAGCAGCATCTCCTCGACGAAGGCGTTGATGCGGACGGCCGGGTCCGCGCCGTTGGGGGCGACGCCGCACGAGGGCTCCATCTTCGGATAGTTGGTGCCGTCCAGCCCGATGGTCAGTTGGTTCCCGTAGGGGCCCACGATGGCGCCCACCAGGATCATGTTCGCATCCTTGAGCTCGCGCAGCATCGAGGTGTAGCGGTGGATCGGCTGCAGCATGTTCAGCGGATCGTTGGACTCGCGGGGCGCGCAGTTGTGATAGGTCATCGTGCCGGCGGGCATGACGCGCTGCCAGGCCTCGTCGCACTTGACGCCGAACTCGGTGCAACGGAAGTTGTCCAGCTTGCCAAGGGTGGAGTTGATGTCGCCAGACGGGTTGTAGAACTCGGTGTTCTTCACCGAACAGTCGTCCTCGTCGGAGATGATGAAGATCGCCAGGTAGGCGTTGTCGCGCCAGAAGCCTTCGTTGGCGCCGGACCGGTCGGTGACGGCCCGATAAACCGCCTCGAGCTGGGACTCCAGGCCGCAGCCGTCGATCCCTAGGTCGGCCATGCATGAGAACACGGCCTCGAGGCTTTCACCGCTGTAGTTGCGGCAGCGCGGGCAGCCGTTCTCGTCCACGGCGAAGACCAGCCCCGCGGGCTCGGTGGCGTGGCCCTCGAGATCGGTGAAGGCGGCCTGCTCGCAGTTGGCCTGCGCGCAGTCATGGGAGGGGCAGGTGGTCGCCTCCACGTCGGAGGTCAGTTTCTCGATCGTGCACCCGCGGGGCTCGACGTCCACCACGAAGTTCTGGTTGACCGGGTTGACGCAGGCGTTCCCGACGCCCTTCATGAAGCGGCCGTTGTCGCCGTTGGGGCGGTCGCAGCCGGCGCTGTTGTAGGGTGCGGTGCCCAGGTCCGGGGAGATGGTGCCCAGGTGCAGGTTGGGCAGGCCGCCGGAGATGTCCTTGAGCACGCGGACCAGGTTCGGGAAGTTCTGGCGCAGCAGGATCTGCTCGTCCTCCATCGAGCGTGACGTGTCGACCAGGAAGATCAGATCCACGTCCCGGGTGGTGCTCTGCAGCGCGGAGAAGTCGGAGATCACGTTGGGCGCGGGATCGGCGACCTTCATGGGCCGTTCGATGCAGGCCCACGAGAAACCGACGGCCAACAGGATGAGGGCAATGGAAGAAATACGAAATGCAAGGTGAAATGACGTTTTCATGGCAAGCCTCCTGAGAAATTGCAATTGTTAAAACGCAAGTAACAAAGATCAATGTGTACGGTATTCTAGCGCCCGCAAACAACCCTGGAAAATTTCATGTGCCACCCCGTGAACGATTGAATGCATCTGCAAAATAATCGAAAAAACCCCTGGCCTCAGAATCCCGACTGAACTTTTCTTTTGGCCAGATATTTCGTTCCATCGCCCCGGATGGGAGGATGGAACCTGTGTCCCTGTTGTTAGACTAGCGCCGCGGCGGAGACTTGGCAACCATCTTTTTCAGTTTTTTTCGCGTGCCGGGAGGTCGCCCACGGCGTGGTGGTTTTCCCCTCAGGAAATCCGGTCGCCATGATGCTCGAGGACGTGATCGAGATCCTTGTCTCCGCGTCCGGAGAGGTTGACCAGGATCGCGGCGCCTGGGGACAAGCGGGGTGCCTCGCGGATGGCGAAGGCCACGGCGTGGGCGCTCTCGAGGGCCGGAATGATGCCCTCGGTTCGGGAGAGCCTGAAGAAGGCGTCCACGGCCTCCTCGTCGGAGGCGGTGACGTAGCGGACCCGGCCGATGTCCCGCAGGTGGGAGTGCTGCGGGCCCACGGATGGGTACACAAGTCCGCTGCCGATGGAGTGCACCGGATCGGGAATCCCGGCCTCGTCGCACAGCACGATGGAGCGGAAGCCATGCAGGACCCCCGGACGTCCGAGGGTGAGCGTGGCCGCGTGATCGCCACGGGAGAGTCCCCGGCCGGAGGGCTCCACCCCCACGAGCTCCACGCCGCTGTCCCCGAGGAAGGCCGTGAACAGCCCGATGGCGTTGCTGCCGCCGCCGACGCAGGCCGCCAGCATGTCCGGAAGGCGCCCTGTGAGCTCCTGGAACTGCCCGCGGGCCTCGTCACCGACGACCCGCTGGAAGTCACGCACCATGGACGGGAAGGGGTGGGGGCCGACGACGCTTCCGATGGCGTAGAACTGCGTCACCGGGTCCTTCACATATTCCTCGAAGGCGAGATCGACGGCCTCCTTGAGCGTGCCGCGTCCCGCGGTCGCCGGGATGACGCGCGCGCCGAGCATCTGCATGCGCGAGACGTTGGACCTTTGCTTCTCGATGTCGACCGCGCCCATGTAGATGTCGCAGGCCAGGCCGACGAGGGTCGCCGCGGTGGCCAGGGCCACGCCGTGCTGTCCCGCACCGGTCTCGGCGATGAGCTTTTTCTTGCCCATGCGCCGGGCCAGCAGGGCCTCGCCGAGGCAGTGGTTGAGCTTGTGCGCGCCGGTGTGGTTGAGGTCTTCGCGCTTGAGATAGATGTCCGCGCCGCCCAGCGCGGCCGACAGCCGCCTGGCGTGGTAGACCGGCGTCGGACGGCCGCTGTAGTGCCGCAGCAGGCCGGCCAGCTCGGTGTGAAAGTCCTCGTCGTTACGGAGGTGCTCGTAGGCGTCGGTGATTTCGTCGAGGATGGTCGCAAGCTGGGGTGGAATGAAGCTGCCGCCGTATTCGCCGAAATAGCCACGCTCGTCAGGGAGGTGGGACAGGTTCATCGTGGGGGTCGTGTTCATGGTGGTCTCCTCGCGCGGCTTCCAAAATTTTTCTTACCACCGAGCCCCGCTTCTTCA
>PHBF01000287.1 GCA_002841905.1 Deltaproteobacteria bacterium HGW-Deltaproteobacteria-17 | reverse complement strand
CGAGGATGAGCATCTGCAGCAGGAACGAGAACACGCGGCGGAGGATCCGGGCCAGCAGGCTGCGCTGGCCGGCCTTGATCACGCGGTCCCAAAGGAAATGCGCCGACACCGGGATCAGGCGCTCCCGCAGCTTGAGCAGGTACAGCAGGAAGACGAGCCCGCCGAACAGGGCGGCCAGCTGGGCCATGGCGGTGGCGGAGAGTCCCCAGAAGGTCATCGCAGGAACCCTCCCTTGCGGAACACGTCGAGCATGAGGGTCTCCAGCGGCTGGTCCGAGGGAGACAGGAAGTACGGGATCGCGTGGTCCTGGCAGAACGTGCGCAGCCCTTCGGTGTACTTCTGCAGTTCGGCCATGTAGGCGCGCAGGAGGTTGGCCGTGACCGTGATGCTGCGCGTCTGGCCGGTCTCGACGTCCATCAGTTCGAGGTCGCCTGAGAGCTTGGGGGCGATCTCCTGCGGCGACAGCACCTGCACCACGATGACGCGGTAGCGGTGATAACGCAGCAGATTGATGGCCTCCTCATAGCCCTCGGCGGAGAGGAAGTCGGAGATCAGGACGACCTGCCCCCGGCGGGGCCTGCGGAACACGAACGAGCGCGTGGCCGCGACGAGATCGGTGACGCCGCCCAGCTTCGTGTTGCGGATGTTGTGGAACATCTTGAACATGCGCCCCTTGCCGCGCCCCGGCGGCTGGAGCTGGTCCATGGCCGCCGTGAACGGCAGCATGGTGGCGCGATCCAGGTGCGCCAGGGCGACGTAGGCCAGGGATGAGGCGATGCGGAAGGCGTGCACGGCCTTGATCGGCGTGCCCTCGAGCATGGACGCCGAGACGTCGAACATGACGTACACCGGGATGTCCTCCTCCTCCTCGTAGAGGCGCACGAAGTACTTCTCGAGGCGGCCGTACAGGTTCCAGTCGATGTGGCGGAAGTCGTCGCCCATGTTGTACTCGCGGTGCTCGGCGAACTCCAGGCCGCTGCCGCGCTTCTTGGTGCGGCGCTCCGCGCGCAGCTTTCCCGCGAGCACCTGCCGGGAGATCAGGAACAAACGCTCCAGCTCGGACAGGAAGTCCTTGCCCATGGATTCTTCAATGCCGGCTTTGGCCAGTTGGGCGCGCTGGGAGACATACACCTTGGGGTCGGGCATATCGGAGCCTGTGTGCGACGGAGGGGGCCTGCCGCGGTCAGTTTTCCTTTAATTTTTTCATGATCGAATCCAGCAGGTCGTCGGTGCGCACGCCTTCGGCCTCGGCTTCGAAGTTCAGGATCAGACGGTGCCGCAGGGCGGGCTTGACCACGCTGCGGATGTCGTCATAGGAGATGGCGTACCGGCCAGCCGCCAGGGCCCGGACGCGGGCCGCCAGCAGGATCGCCTGCGCGGCGCGGGGGGAGCCGCCGAAGCGGACGAACTTCTTGACCTCGGCCGGCGCGTCGGTGCCCTCGGGGTGCGTCGCCTCGAGCACCCGCAGGGCGTAGTCGGAGAGCTCATGGGCGATGGGCATGGCCCGGACCAGCTCCCGCATCTCGTTGATGCGCTCCCCGGTGAGCACGGGGGTGATCTCGGGCGTGGTCTTGCCCGTGGTGCGGTTCATGATTTCATGTAGTTCGTCCTTCTTCGGGAACGGGACGATCAACTTGAACAGGAAGCGGTCGACCTGGGCCTCGGGCAGCGGGTAGGTGCCCTCCATCTCCAGGGGGTTCTGGGTGGCCAGGACCATGAACGGGCGCGGCAGCTTGTGCGTCTTGCCCGCCACGGTGACGATCTTCTCCTGCATCGCCTCGAGCAGCGCCGACTGCGTCTTCGGGGTGGCGCGGTTGATCTCGTCGGCCAGGAGAATGTTGGTGAACACCGGACCGGCCTGGAACACGAACTGCTTGCCGCCGGCCTTCTCCTCGATGATGTTGGTGCCCAGGATGTCGGCGGGCATCAGGTCGGGGGTGAACTGGATCCTGGAAAACGGCAGCGACAGCGCCTTGGCCAGGGTGTTCACGAGCATGGTCTTGCCCAGCCCCGGCACGCCCTCGAGCAGGACGTGACCGTCGCACATGAGGCAGGAGAGCACGCCGTCGATGACGTCGCCCTGTCCCACGATGAATTTCTGGACCTCCTCCTTCAGATGGCGCAGATCCTCGCCGAACTGGGAGACTTCCTGTTCAAATTTTTCTTTATTTTCCATTATTCTATTGACCTTCCCTGGGGCGGATGAGACGATAATAGACTTTCACGAGATGCTTGTATCCGGGGGGGATTTTCTCGTCCTTGAGGACTTCCTTGGCGGCCTCCTGGTATTTCGTGTAGACCTCTTTGTACTGGGTCTTCGAGAAGCCCTTGTCGGAGGCGCCGAGTATGATCTGCTGGCGGGTGGGGCCGTCGCCCTGCCGCTTGGTGTCCAGTTGATGATCGGTGGTCTTGACCTCGGTGCGCTCGGTCTTGCCCAGCAGTTTGCCGCCGTCCTCGGAGCCGATGCCGGAGCCCTGGCCACCGCCGGGCTGCTTGCCGCCGGGCTTCTGACCACCCTGCCCCGGCTGTTTGCCGCCCTGCCCCGGCTGTCCGCCGTTGGCGCGCCGGAAGAAGTCCTGGACGCCGCTCTGCCGGCCGCCGGAGTTGCCGCCCTTGCACTGCCCGCCCTGACGGAGGCGCTTCATGGCCTCACGCACCTCCTCGGCGGTGTTGGAGGTCTTCTGCTGGCTCTCCTGCTCGGAGCGGTTCCGCATGTAGTTGTCCACGGAGTCGCCCATGTTCTGGGAGGTGCTCTGTTTCTGGCCCTGCTGCTGGCCCTGCTGCTGACCCTGCTGTTTGCCCTGCTGCTGACCCTGCTGCTGACCCTGCTGCTGGCCCTGCTGCTGACCCTGCTGCTGGCCCTGCGGCTGACCCTGCTGCTGGCCCTGCTGCTGACCCTGCTTGTTCTTCTGGGCCTGCTCCTGGGCCTTCTGCATGCGCTCCATGGCCTTCTTCAGCGCGTCGGCCTGCTCCTTGTCGCCGGCCTTCTCGGCCTCCTGCATGCGCTTCTTCAGGGCCTCGGCCTTCTCGCCCGGGCTCTTGCCCATCTGGCGGACGGTCTCCGCCGCACGGCGATATTTCTCGGCCTCCTTGCGGGCGTCCTCGGCCTCACCGGACTTCTTCTGGTTCTCCAGGGCCTTGGCCCTGGCCTGCGCCTGGGCCGCCTTGGTCTCGAGGTTCTTGGCCGCCTCGTCCATGGCCTTCTGCATGGCCGCGTCCATCTTCTTCTGCTCTTCGGGCGTCTTGGCCGCGCGCTGCTGCTCGATCTTGCCCAGCTCCCGCTTGACCGAGTCGAAGTCCTTCTGTTCGAAGGCCTTGGCCAGATCGGAGATCTCCTTTTCCTTCTTCAGGGTCTTGGCAAGTTCTTCGAATGCGGCCTCCATCTCCTTGGTCGTCGGATCGTTGTCGTTCCCGTCGGCCAGCGCCTTGGCGATCTCCTCGGCCTTGGCCGCGGCCGCCGACGGCTGCATCACGCCCTTCTCGACGGCGTCGACGATGCGCTTGAGTTCGCGGGCGAGCTCTTTGGTTTTTGAATTCCCGAACAGTTCGGTCTGGCGGAGCAGATCCTGGATTTCCTCCTTGAGCACGGTGAACTCGGGGTCCTCCTTGGCGAAGTTCGGCGTGAGGTCGAGCTGGTTCACCAGCGAGGGCTGGCCCACCAGGCCCCAGTGCAGGCGGGGCGGCTCGACCACGTGGGGCACGGCGAGATAGCTCATGCCGAAGAACGGCAGGGCCATGGCCGCCAGCGGAAAGAGCAGCGGCACGGCCTTGGCCGGCGTCACGCGCGCGGTGTGGGCCGCGGCCTGGGCCAGCGTCATCTCGACGAAGGGACCCTCCTGGGGATGGCGCATGAAACTGACCGCCGCCGGGATGACGGTGTCGCCGCCGGCAGCCGCGTCGAGCAGCGC
>PHBF01000286.1 GCA_002841905.1 Deltaproteobacteria bacterium HGW-Deltaproteobacteria-17 | reverse complement strand
GCGGTCCTGCTCGCGGTAGAAGGTCAGCGGCAGCTGGGGATCCAGCCCCGAGGGCGGGATCAGGATCGCCAGGAAGATCAACTTGAGCAGGTAGGGCGAAAGCCGAACCACCGGGGAGGACGTCCCCTCGGGCAGGCGCACCTCGAGGTTGGTGCCGATCAGGTCCTGCACCTCGGTGAACACCGACAGCGCCAGGCTCGGCTCGGACTCGAACATCTCGGGCCGGAAATGGAGGTAGGCGCCGAACAACTCGCTCTCCATGAGCACCCTGTACATCTGCCGCTGCACGATCTGCAGGTACCGTCCCGCCACCGGGTGCAGGTCCTCCTGCAGGAGCAGCTCGAGGGTGCTCGACACGATCCCGACCGACCCCCGGACATCATGGAGCAGGGATCGCAGATCCTGCTGCAGGGCGGGAGGCAGCTGGTAACCTCCGTCAGCCATGCCGGCGGATCCGGTTGTTCAGGAAGATGTTGCCCAGGTTCCAGGCGGAGATGAACGAGCAGGGATTGGCCAGCCCCGAGCCGGCCAGCCCCATGGCCGTGCCGTGGTCGGGGGAGCACCGCACGTAGGGCAGGCCCAGGGTGACGTTGACCGAGCCGTGGAAGTCCAGCGTCTTGATCGCGATCAGGCCCTGGTCGTGGTAGAGCGCGACGACCATGTCGTAGGAGCCGTTGCGGGCCTCCCAGAACACCGTGTCGGGCGGCACGGGCCCGAAGAAGGTGACCTTCCAGCCGGCCTTGACCGCGTCGCGCTCGGCCCGGTCCAGCGCCGGCTGTAAAACGTCGTTCTCCTCGTGGCCGAACATCCCGCCCTCGGAGGCGTGCGGATTGAACCCCGCCAGCGCGATCCGCGGCTGGGCGATGTGGAAGTCCAGCATGCAGGACTGCGCCGCGGCAAGCAGGGTCTGCACCACGCGCTGCACCGTCAGCAGCTTGGGCACGCGGGTCAGCGGCTCGTGCACGGTGGTCAGCAGCACGCGCAGCTCCTCGTTGGCGAACATCATGAACACGCGCTTGATCCCGCTGCGGGCGGCCAGGTATTCGGTGTGTCCGGGGTACTTGAAGCCGGCCTGGTGCATCGCGCCCTTGTGGATGGGCGCGGTGAGCAGGAAGGCGGGCACGCCGGCGCCTGCGATGGCGGCGGTGGCGTGGTTGAGATAGGAGAGGGCCGCCAGGCCCGGATGGCTGAGGGGATCGGCCGGTGAGTCGTCGGGCTCCACGAGGGGGCCCTCGTACATGGGAAGGTTCAATTGGTCGACGCGCTGCTCGAGCACGCGCGGACTGCCGACGACCAGGGGGGCGAAGGCAGCGCCCAGACTGGCTGCCGCCATCAGGATGACATCGGGCCCCACGCCACGGGGATCTCCCATCGTGACAATACGGAGCGCTTCAGGTGTTCCCATCAGCTATCCTCCGATGAAATGAGAAGAGAAACGGGGAGAAGTGGCCTCTAATCCTCGGAACGCTTCATGCGGCGTTTCCGGCGGCGGGCGGCCTCACGCAGCTTCCGCTTGGAAGCCTGGCTGGGCTTTTCGTAGTGACGGCGACGCTTCATCTCACGCAGGATTCCCTCGCTGGCCGTGATGCGGCGCAGCCGGCGCAGCGCACGGTCCAGACCGCGCTCGTCCACGCGAACTTCCAGAGGCTTGCCAACAAACGGTTCAGGTCCTTTTTCCATCATCGAATCACTTCTTTCTGTACGAAAACGACAACGCTAATATACTGTCAACCCGATTACCTTCCGGGAGGCCCACCAACGGGGGCTGCCCGGTCGAGCGGTCGATATAGACGAAACAACCCCCTCTTGTCAATGGCAAAACGCCAATGCACAATAGGATACGGATTTGTTTTCGGCTGGTTCCCCCCGGAAAGGACCGGTTCCCTTGACGAGCACCTATGAATACCAGATTTATCTGAACATCCAGAAGCTGGATGAAGAGACGGCCGAGCCCGGGCTGCCCGCCCTGCCCGAGGGCCTCCACGTGCGCCTGACACGCCAGCCGGACACCCGGCAGACCCGCGTCTGGGAAGGCTCGCTCTCCATCGGGCACTCCAGGGCGGAGCTTCAGATATTCGCCAAATGGATGCGCGAGGAGCTGCCGAAGACCTTCGCCGGAAAGATCTCCCTGTACGATCCCCAGCTGGGGAGATCTCTCTTCATGGAGCGCGATGAGGAGGAGTGGGTGGAGTCCGTGTGCAAGCATGACGCCTGGATCCTCTCCAACCTCGGCGGCGACAGCCTCCATGTGGAGGAGCCCCGCATCGAGATGCCAGCGCGCACCAAAATGCTGATCTGGTTCGCCCTGCTCCTGGTGGCGCTGTACTTTCTGACCAACTTCGGACTGACCCTCTATTTCCGTTGAGATCCCGGAGGCACCGATGACACGACCCCGCCCTCGCACCACACCGACCGCCCTGACCGCCGTGCTCGCCCTGCTCGTCCTGTCGGCCCTGGCCCCGGCCTGCGACGACGCGTCCACGAACCGGCCCCGCGACGACGCCGCCCTCAACGGAGGCCCCGACGCCGACGACGTGGTCACCGACGCCGGCCCCGACGCCGACGCCGACGGGGACGTGCCCGATCCCGCCGGGGCCCTGAAGCTGGCCGGCGACCTGGCGATCACCAAGATCTCCCTCTTCCAGTCCGTGGAGATCCCCATCTGGCGCGATGGAGACGCCCTGGCGCCGCCCTCGACCGTGATCGTCCCCGGACGTCCCCTGCGCGTGGTCGTGTGGGCCTCGCCGCAGGCGGGCTACGCGGCGCGCCCGCTGACGCTGATGGTGTCCGTGGTCCCGGCCGCGGGTGCCACGGTCAACCTGCAGAAGATCGTGACCTTCCCGGCCTCGACGGATCCCGCCGATCCCGCCACGGCGGTCTTCCTCGACCTGCCGGCCTCCCAGGTGACCGGGGATCGGGGCCTCTCGGTGCGCATCCTCGACGAGGACGCCGCCCCGACGCCCGAGACGCAGCCGCACCCGGCCCGGGCGGGCACGTTCACGTCGCCGCTGGCTGTGGCCGTCGAGCCGCCCCAGGAGCCCGTGCGCCTGATCCTGATCCCGATCCGGTACCAGGACGGCGGCCAGGACTTCCTGCCCGACACCTCGCCGACCCAGCTCGCCCTCTACGAGGCCCTGCTCGAGGCCACCTATCCGGGCGCGTTCGAGCTCGTGCTGCACGCGGAGCTGGCCTGGGACGACCCCTTCACCTGGACGGGCAACTTCGACTTCGGCGATCTCAACGGCGAGCTCGTGGACATGAAGGCCGCCGAGGGCGAGGCCCCCGAGAGCTACTACTACGCGCTGGTCGCGCCCGCGGACACGTTCTCGGACTACTGCGGAGGCTCCTGCACCACGGGCCAGAGTTTTGTGGTGAGCAACCCGGATGCGTCCGACTACCGGGTCGGCGGCGGCATGGGCTTCCCCGGCGAAGGCTCGGCCTGGACGCTGGTGCACGAGCTGGGGCACATGTTCGGTCGCTCCCACTCCGGGTGCGACGTCTCACAGGACGACGACCACTATCCCTACAGCGGGGGCATGCTCGGCTCCTGGGGCCTGAACACCCTCACCGGGGCCTGGCTCGATCCCGCCCGCTTCGCCGACTTCATGGGCTACTGCGACCCCATGTGGGTTTCGGACTACACCTGGAACGGCCTGTACGACCGCATCCTGGAGCTGGCGCAACTGTACCCGCCCGCGGCGCCCTCCCCGGTCCGCCTGCTGCACGTGAACCTCGCCGACGGCACCCTCCGCGAAGGCGCCCTGCTGACCGCGCCCCGGGCCGGGGGCGACCGCACCGTGCGCGTGATCGTGTCCGGCGCCCAAGGCACCCGCGAGTTCGCTCGCGGGGGACGCGAGTTCGCTCGCGGGGGACGCGAGTTCGCTCGCGGGGGACGCGAGTTCGACGCGCCGGCAGTCTTCCAGTCCGGCGGCGACGCCTTCACC
>PHBF01000285.1 GCA_002841905.1 Deltaproteobacteria bacterium HGW-Deltaproteobacteria-17 | reverse complement strand
AGACCCCGGCGGGTCCTCTACAACATCTGGCTGGTTTCCTGATAATACAGGCTCAGGGTCTCGAGCTCGAGGGACAGGATCGGATTCTTCCGTAGCCCGCTGCCTCCCGGTCCGATGAGCTCCTCGATGATCTCCACGACCAGGCGGGTCTTCTCGCGCTCACGCTCGTGCTTGCGGTCGAACAGTTCCTGGGCCCTGGCGGAGCGGATCTCACGGGCATTGAAGAGCTCCATCTGGAGCTCGGAGTAGCGCTTCTCCAGTTCGGTGATCTGGAAGATCAGTTCGGAGAGGACCTCCTGCACCGAGCTGCAGTCGGAGTAGATGCCCAGCCCCGCCGGGAAGCACTGCCAGGTGCGCAGCAGCTGGACCACGTGCATCAGGCGCTCCCACAGCCAGTTCTGCACCATGCAGCGCAGCTCCTCGGTGGAGATGCCGGCGTTGGGATCCACCGCCAGGAACTGCGAGGTGGGCATCCGTCTGGCCACGTCCGCCGGAGAGCCGAGCCTCCGGTGCGCCAGCAGCGTCTGGACCTCGCGCAGCCGTGCCACCAGCTGGCCGCCGTCGGCGATGCGGTCGGGGACAAACGTATGCAGGCAGGCCAGGATCACCTGGTCGACCTCGGGCGGGACATCATTATGGGGGGCCCTGGACGAGGGAGGCTCGGGTTTGCGGTTCTTCTGGGCCAGCACGTATTCGACCAGGGATGACGCCACGAACGGCGGATCCCCGGTGAGGGCCTCGTAGGCGACGGCGCCGAACGAATAGATGTCGGTGGCGCAGGTCAGTTTTTCGCCCATGCATTGTTCCAGGGACATGTACTGCGGCGTGCCGAACACCTCGCCCGGCAGCGTGATCCGGTCGTCCTCGGCCTCGACCATCTTGGCCAGCCCGAAGTCGAGGATCTTGACGAGGTCTCCGTGCTCACCCGGGACGATGACGATGTTGTCGGGCTTGAGGTCCCGGTGCATGATGCCCATGGCGTGGGCCGCCGCGAGGGCGTCTGCGATCTGCACGAAGATCGGCAGGGCCCGCTCCAGCGGCAGCGTGCCGACCTCCTCGTACAACTCCAGGAGGTTCTTCCCCTGGATGTACTCCATGATCAGGAACAGCCGTCCGTCGTCGAGCTGGCCGGTGTCGAAAATGCCCACGACGTTGGGGTGCTGGACCCGTGAGGTCGCACGGGCCTCCCTGCGGAACCTGGCGCTCATCCGCTGGTCCTTGGCGTGCTGCACCTTGAGCAGCTTGATCGCGACCCGGTTCCCCAGCAGCTCGTGCCGTCCCAGGTAGACCTCGCCCATGCCCCCGACGCCCAGCAGCTTTTCCACGCGGAAACGTCCGCCGATGAGTTGACCGAGGAGACCGGGCTTCTGCGTGGTGCTCATCGGTTGCCCGGGATCAGAAATCCCAGCCGAACTGGATCGAGTAGGTCTGCTGGAGGACGCTCTTGTCCTTGATGGACTGGGTGCGCCCGGAGACGGGTTCGAGGAGCTCGTCCTTGGAGGAGCCCTTGAGCGTGAAGATGCCCTCGAGGGTGATGGCCATCTTGTAGTAGATGATGCGGGCGCCGAAGAAGATGCGGTGACGGGCGATCATGTCCTGGTCGTCGAACACGATGTTGTTGTTGCAGTCCTGATCCGTGCAGGAGAGGCCCGGCTCGAAGGGGGTGGTGCCGTCGGGGTTGAGGGAGTCGATGCCCGGCGTGGTGTCGATGACCTTGCTGTCGCTGATGATCATCAGGTAGTTGTAGCCAAGGTAGGGCGTGACGTTGATCGTGGAGGCGATGCCGAAGCTCTTGGACAGGCTCACGTCCACGCTGGCGACGGTCAGGTCGACCTCGCGGGAGCCCATGACGCGCGTGCCGAACCCGCGCACGGCGATCGCCGGGATCGGGATGTCGAAATAGCCCTCGTTGATGGAGAACTTCGCGAACACGTGGGGCGCGTACATGTGGCTGTCGGTGAGGTACTTCAGGCCTCCGCCGATCTCGAAGCCGGGCAGGGGGAACCACATGCCGCGGCGGACCTCCATGCCGATGGTCTGGAGGAAGCCCGCGGCCGACCCGTCGATCCCGTTCTTCCAGTAGTCGGCGGTGCCGTTGATCGTGGTGATGCCGTAGTTCACGCCCAGGGCCATCCCCATGTAGCCGAGGGTCTCGGCGGGGGCCAGGAACGAGGGGCCGAAGGCGACGCCCATCTCGGAGACGAGGTTGCGGTAGGCCGTGGTTCGGTCCGTCAAGGCCGTAAAGGCGTCGGTGTTGTCATAAGCGTTGTACAGTTTCGCCAGATCGAAGTCATATCGATAGTCTCCCGCCTGCGCCAGGGAAGGCGCCGCCAGGAGACCAAACAGGAGAACGGACAGAAATGTGGTTTTCATGGGAATCCTCGATGCCACAACTGTCCGGAGGCTAGCAGACGCGGGCAGGTCTGGCAAGGAAAACCTTTATAGTTTTGGCTACAATATCGGCCACAGGAGAAGGAAGAAACCGGCGCCGGCTTCCAGGAAACCGATCAGGAAGGCGTTCATCTGCCGGAGGGTCTTGAAACCGAAGGGCAGGAACTGGAACAACAGCCCCAGCATGCCGTGCAACATGATGCCCAGGCCCAGGACGGCCACGATCCAGGAAATGAACCCCTTGTCTGAGAAGCTCGGGATGGTGAAGGCCATGACCACCAGGATCAGCGCCAGGATGCCGTAGGCCATGATGAAGGAGCTGCGGACCGGCTTCTGGATCCGGATCGTCCCCGTTTCGTGGACGGGCGTCTGGCAATGCTGGCAGCGGATCGTGAACGTATGGACGGTCTGCCCGCACTTTGGACACTTTTTATATTGTTCGGTCAACGGACCCTGCTCCCCGGCCTCGAAGTAGCAGGACTCGCACCAGGGATTGCCCGCGAACGAGAAGACATCGCCTACCGAGAGGCTCTTTTGACATTTGAAACAGGTCTGTTCCGCTTGGGAATCGGCCATGGGGGGTCCCTCCTCAAACGCGATAAACTGCCACCTGACGCATCTTTCTTCAAGTCAAAACCGACATGACCGGAATTTCAGGGGCTCCGGAGGTCCGGGTTCAGTCCCCTGCGGTCGGCTCCACCGTGTCTCCCGATGCGCTCACCTGGACCAGCTCGATGCCGAGGCGGGGGGCCCAGTCGAGGATCTTGGGTTCCCGGTAGAACTCCCCGTAGCACATGCGCTTCACCCCGGAGTTGACCAGCATCTTGAAGCAGTTCCAGCAGGGGGACGCGGTGACGTAGATCGTGGCGCCGTCCATCGGGATGCCGTGCCGTGCCGCATGGATGACCGCGTTGGCCTCGGCGTGGATGGTGGCCACGCAGTGATCGTTCTCGATCATGCAGCCCACGTCGGTGCAATGGGGAGCCCCGCTCATGCTGCCGTTGTACCCCGTGGAGAGGATGGCGTGCCCCTTGACGATCACCGCGCCGACGGCCTTGCGCGGGCAGGTGCTGCGGGTGGCCACCATGGAAGCAATATTCATAAAATAGGTGTCCCAGGACACACGATCCGGATTTTTCATGCACTTTCTCCTCACGTTTTCGACCGGTTTCTGTTATATCTACCGGAGATGGGCTAAGCGGAATGCAAATATCTCATCCACCGCCGCAGGGAAAACAGCTTGAAATTACTGAAAATTCTGCTGCGTGAAAAGAAATATTTTCCCCCGATGGCCGTTTGCAGGACGACGGATGAGGGATCGCAATGGATAAAAAGAAAAAACTGATCGTTTTCATGCTGATCGCGGGCGGCGGCTTCCTGCTGGATATCGCGACCAAATTGTGGGCCCAGTCGGCCCTGTCCCAGGATTACCTGGACCCGGCGAAGGTCGAGCCGTTCACCTTCCGCCTGACGCTCGCCTTCAACCACGGGTCTGCCTTCGGCATGTTCTCCGGCATGGCCGGCGGCCGATGGATCCTCTCGATCATCGGCCTCGCCGCGATGTAT
>PHBF01000284.1 GCA_002841905.1 Deltaproteobacteria bacterium HGW-Deltaproteobacteria-17 | reverse complement strand
GCGGTTCGGCACGGAGGTGATCCGCCTCGCCCCCCATGGGGCCGGAGTATCGGCGACGCTGCGCACGCCGGCCGGCGAGACCGTGGAGGGCTTCGACGCCGTGCTGTTCTGCGGCGGCCGCACCAGCCGTCTGCCCGAGCTTGGCCTGACCCCGCCACCATCCGGGAGCCTGCGGCTGTCGCCCCGCACCTGGGTCGTCGGTGATGCCCGGCTGGGCAGCCTCGGCCAGGCCTGCATCGCCATGGGCGACGGCCTGCTCGCCGCCGGTGAGATTTCCGGAATTATTCGATGGGGTTGATGATCTTCACGTCGGAGCCGCCGGGATAGGCGTAGGAGCCGACATTATAATAACCATACACGGAGAGGCCGACGGGGTTGGACGACTCGATGGTGTGGATGCCCTCCGCGAGGCGACAGGTGAGCTGGCTATAGTTGGTCGTGTCGAGCATGCCGATGTTGGCGGTGGTGCAGTTGGCCGGGAACTCGCCCAGGGAGGCGCCGTCGAGGATGATGTCCGTGCCGTCGGGCTTGACCACGACCATGTAGTTGTCCTGGAAGGTGTCCGGGATCAGGAACACGTAGCTGTCACGGTGCTGGTCCGCGGCCGGGAACACGATGAAGGACGGGTCGCCGATGCCGCCGGGGACCAGGCCCTGGCTGACGAGGAACTGGCCGACCATGACCGCGCCGCCGGTGGCCGTGAGGGTGAAGCCCTCCTGGGCGTAGAAGGCCTCGAACTCGCCGGCGTTGAGGGTGAACGAGTTGAAGGGGGCCGACAGGCTGGTGTTGACCACGGTGCCGTTCTCGGTGGCCAGCACGCGGTAGATGTCGGGCTCCTTGTAATTGCTGTCGGTGGAGCGCACCGGGCTGCGGCTGATGACGTAGTTCCAGCCCAGCGCAACGGTCGGGAACATCTGCTGCTCCAGATGGTCGGTGCAGCAGGTCTCGCCATCCCACCCCGGCGGATCCGGGATCTGCACACCCAGGGAGCCGCCGCCGCGCTCGAGGCTCGAGAAGACCGCCACCGGGGCCGTGCTCTCGATGCGCGTTCCGGTGAAGTCCCCGTCGGTCTCCATGGCGGCCTGGACCTCGCCGGGGTCCGTCTGGTCGACGTTCTCGGCCTGCCAGCTCTCCAGGTTCACGACGTCGTAGGGCCCGAGGGTGAAGGTGATCACACCGCCGGCCTCGGTCTCGGGGATGGCGAGCCCGGAGTCGCCGCCGGAGGCCATCACCTTGTGGGTGGTGTAGACGTTGACGATGGTGTTGGGCGTCACGCCCATGATCGTCACCGAGGTGTGGTCCGGGATGGACTCCTGGGTGAATCCGGCCATGCTGAACGGGTTGGCGGTGGGCGCACCCAGGACGTAATAGTGCTGGCCCAGGGCCTGGGTCGGGATCAGGATCGAGGCGTCGTTGGAGAACTGCTGGATGATCGGGTTGAACTGGTAGGCGACCACGGGGCCGTCGGTGACCACGCGGTAGGCGTGGGAGGAGACGAAGGTCCCCGGACCCGAGTACATCTCGTAGGAGCTGTTCTGGCCCATGCAACCGTCGACCTCGCGCTGGGGCAGGTCGATCTGCACCAGGCTCTTGGCGGGCACCTGGATGGGCATGCCGATGCCGTTGTCGGGCTGGACGGCCGTCTCGGCCACGGGTTCTCCGAAGCGCGCCACGTTCTTGTAGACGTAGGCGGTCACCGGGAAGTTGTTGACGTTGGCGATGACCACGGCGAACTGCTGGGCCGCCGCGTCATTGGTCCCCATCATGGTGACGACGGCCTCGTTGTCGAGATCGACGGCCCAGAACTCACAACCCACGTTGGAGGTGGTGAGCATCGAGGGATGGCAGCGGTTGACGCACTGGCCGAACAGGCAGGCCTCCTGCTCGGGGCAGTCCAGCACGGGCTCCAGCTCGTGGCTGGCGTTGCACTGCATCACGGTGTTCTCCTGGCAGTACCGTTCCCCCTCCGAGCAGGGAACGCAGCCCTCGCCGTAGACGCAGTTGACCGGGCATTGCTCTTCGGTCCAGGTGTGGTCGGCCTGGCAGGTGCGGGCGGTCCAGCCCTCACACTCGATGGTGCCGGGCGTGCACTCACCATTGTTGCTGTTGTTGCTGTTGAAAGGCTTGTTGCTTCCGGAATCATCGCACGCCGGAAGAATCAGCGCGATCACGAAGAGCAGGGGAGCGAGAAGATGGTGTTTCATGGCATACTCCTGGTTTGCGGACCCGACCGAACCATACCATATTTTGCATTGCAATCCAGTGATTCGGATGCGGGGGAAAATCATTCCCTGGTGGCCGTCCGGCCGGGCCGCTCACAGGAGGCCGGGAAACCCGGCTTGGGCGCGTCAGTTGGCGGACTCGACGGGGACCTTGCGTCGGACGATGTTGGTGTCCCCGGCCGTGGCGATGAAGTCCCTGATCTTCTGGAAGAGCTTCTGGTTGATGCCCTTGACCTTCATCAGTTCCTCGGGCTGCATGAAGGGCTTCTGGGTGCGGTAGGCGATGATGGCCTGGGCCTTCTTCTGCCCGATGCCCGGCAGCATGCGCAGCTTGGCCTCCGGCGCGGTGTTGATGTTCACCACCCCCGAGATTTCGACGCGGTTGACGTTCTTCTTGGCGGCGTGGGCGTCACGGGCGTGGGCCAGCGAGCCCAGCGCCAGGACGAGGGTGAGGACGGCGGCGGAAAACAGGGTCCAGGATTTGCGGTGCATGTGATTTCTCCTTCGGGGTGACGAACGTTGGGTTTTCGATCCGGCCTCATTGCCGGACGGACTTCTCATTCGCAAGGGGTGTGCCAATCTGAAAAGTCCTTGCACCACATGCAAATTCCGGGTTCAGGACCGGTTTCCTGGCGCCCTCGTCCGACCGGGCGCGGTGTATTTCCGCCGGAAACGGTGAATGCGTTGACCCACAGCCGGTTTTTGATTAGTCTCCAAGGCCGGGAAACGAGGTTTTTTCATGGCCATTTTCACCGGACTTCTTGTTCTGTTGTTCTGGGGTGCCGATCCGCAGTCGGGATCCGAACCGCCCGGGGACTTCGTCGTCTCCACGCCGACCTCCGACGCCACGTCCGTGACCGCCCCCGTCCCGGAGACAAAACCTGTGACCGCGGACCCCGCACGGCCGGATCCCCCGGCGGCGGAGAAGTCCGGTCCCCTGAAGCACCTCCGTCCCCTGCGCCTGCACGTTCCGCTGCAGCCCCCGGAGCGCGGCGGCTTCGGCTTCGGATCCTACGGTCGCGTGACCCTGGGCACCAACATGGACGGGGAGCCGGTGTATCCGGTCAACATCACCGGCCACGGTCCCCGGCTCGAGGAGAGCACCTACGTCGAGCTGGACCTGTACTACCGGCTGCACCCGATGCGCGGCCTGCGGTCCAAGATGGTCGCCACCCTGGCCCTCAACGACAGCCTGTTCCATTACAATGGATCATGGGAGTCGGGGATGGCCGTGCGAAACCTGTACCTCGAGATGACCCCGCAGGCGCTCCCGGGCGTCTCGTTCTGGGCCGGCTCCCGCATGTACCGCGGCGACGACATCTACCTGCTCGACTTCTGGCCCCTGGACAACCTCAACACCCTGGGCGCCGGCGTCTGGTATGACCGTCGGCCGCTGCGCGGTGGCCTCCACGTGGGCACCAACCGCGTGCTCGGCCCGTACCAGTACCAGGAGGAGGCGGTCAACACGCCGACGGTGGGCGAGACGACGATCGCGACGCTCAACCGGCAGCGCTTCATCGCCTCGGCCATGAGGTGCACATTGCGCGGCGACAAAGGCTGCTCTGACGCTAGATCGAAATTTTCGAGAATATTGAGCATTTCGATAACCGACAGCCCACCAACAGGGGGAGGCGCTGAAATGATTTCATACCCGCGATATGTGCCACGCACAGGCTCGCGCTCGATTGCCGTATACGCAGCCAAATCTGCTTTTGTGATATAGCCGCCATTTTTAGCCATATCCTCAGCAATT
>PHBF01000283.1 GCA_002841905.1 Deltaproteobacteria bacterium HGW-Deltaproteobacteria-17 | reverse complement strand
GCGAGAACGCTTCCCGCGTGTTCGCGGTCGCGATATCTCTCGGCCATGGTCAACTCCTCCCAGTCACCCTTCTTCCCTCATAACACAACTCCCATTCTTCCTCTCCCGGCAGAAAAACTCGGAGCCCCGCGCCGGCGAGCCGGTCGCGGCTCGACTGGAGCATCTCGTCCGACAGCGCCGGGATGGGCGGGCCTGCCTTCATTCCCAGCCAAGCGCGCTTTCCGTCACCCAGCGCGTGATAGGGGACGATGGTGAGGTACGGCAGCCCCAACTCCTGCAGCCGGATGGCCCAGGCGTCAAGGTTGGCGCTCTGGGCCGTAGCGCCGGGTATCAGGGGCAGGCGCGGCCAGACGGAGACGCTCTCGTTCGCCGCCAGCGCGGCCAGGTTCTCCTTGATCACCTGGTTGCTCCCGCCGCACCAATGGCGATGCGAGCGATCATCGAAGAGCTTGATGTCGAAGAGAACCAGTTCCGTTAAGGCCAGTAGGGATAATGCCCGCGGCAGGGAGAAAAGGCCGCAGGTCTCCAGCGCCACGGGGATAGCCTCGGCGCGCAGGCGCGTCGCAAGTTCGGTCGCGGCAGCGGGGCAGAGGAGCGGCTCTCCGCCCGAGAAGGTGACGCCTCCGCCCGATCTCCTGAAGAGAGGGAACTCGGGCTCCAGGGCGCGGAAGATGGCGGCGGGGCAGGCGGGTTCGCCGAAACGGTGCAGGGCTCCCGAGGGACATGCTTCATTGCACGCGAAGCAGAGGCGGCAATCCGCGGGCGGCAGCCCGGGCGCTCGCCTCTGCGATCCCGGGCAAGCCTCGACGCAGCGGCCGCAGCCTATGCAGAGATGGTCCTTGAAAGCGAGTTGGGGCCGGCTGCTCCAGGACTCCGGATTCTGGCACCAGCCGCAACGGAGCGGGCAGCCCTTGAAGAAGACGAGGCTGCGCACCCCCGGCCCGTCCTGCAGGCAGAAGTGCTGTACCGATAGGAACAGCTCAGAGTCCGTGAGCGGTCCGTTCGATGATCTCATCCTTCGCCGCCGGTTGGAGGTCGTTGAAGTAAGCGCAGAAACCGGCGACGCGCACGACCAGGTCGGGGCAGAGGGTGCGATCGTTGCGGGCGGCGCGTAGCGTCTCCGCGTCCACCACGTTCACCTGAACCTGGTTGCCGCCCTGTTCGAAGTAGTTCCGGAACATGGCCGAGAGCGCCTTGACGCCCGTTTCGCCCTGCACCATCCGCTTATGAAATTTCAGGTTGAGCGCGCCGCAGTTGCCCCATTTGGAGGTGTCGAGGGAGGCCGCTGAGCGGAGGACCGCCGTCGGCCCCATCCTTTCGGTGCCGTCCGCCGGAGCCATGCCGTTGCTGAGCCGGGCGCCCGCCCTGCGGCCGTTGGGCAGGGCTCCCGTCTTGCGCCCGAATCCGATGTGACAGGTCATCGAGTAATAACCGGGTATGTACTGCCCGCCGCGCGAGTTCTTGTGCGACAGGACGGCGTCCGCGAAGGCATCCGCCGCTACCTGAGTCCAGTGGTCGGCCTCCGCGTCGCCGTTTCCGTAGCGGGGGAACCGGGTCGCGATCTCGGTCCGTAGCGCTTTCTGTCCGGCATAGTCGGCCTTCAATATCTCGACGAACTCCGGCAGGGTGAAGCGGCCCTCATCGAAGACGACCCGCTTCAGCGCGTAGAGGGAATCCCCCGTATCGGCCATGCCCGCCGTCTGCAGCGAGGTGAAATCGTACATGCCGCCGCCCCAGGTCACGTCCTTGCCGCTTTTGATGCATCCCTGGGTGAGGAGGGAATTTACCGGGGTCGTGCGATGCACGCGGTAAACCGCTTCCATCCAGGTGATGATGCGCGCCATCTCGTCGACCCCGTCAGCGACCTGAGTGCGGAATGCGGCCAGCACGTCTTCGAAGGTCTTCATCTCGGAGACCGGCGGCGTGGGCGCGCCCAGGCGCGAGCGCCGCTCTCCCAATCTGCCCGGGAAGCGGCGGCCTTCGTTCAGGGCCAGTTCCAAGCAGAGCGGCAGGTTGAAGAGCGCCGCGTCGGAAGAGTTGTAGGTGCGGCCCTGGCTGGCCATCTCTACGCAGCCGATGATGGCGTAGTCGCGGGCGTGCTCGAGTGAAAACCCCGCGGTGACGAGGGAGTTGACCACGGCCTCGTCCCCGAAGAGGGAGGGACGGCTGGTCCCGAGCTGCAGAACCCGTATCCCTTTCTCCAAGAGCCATTCGGGCGTGCCCGCGTGCACCCGCAGATGGAGTGCCGGCTCGCGCGTGAGAACCTGCGAGTACGCGTCCATGATGATGCCCGAGAGTTCGTTCGCGACATCGTTTCCGTAAGCGTCGGTGCCGCCGACGGTTATTGCCTGGGCTACACCATTGCCGCTGAAGAACTGGTCGATACGGGTCGAATAGAGCGGCATGGTCTCGCAGGTCTTGAGACAGAAGCTGGCGAGCATCTCGGTTGCCTGCTCTTGCGTCAAAGCGCCGGAGTCGAGGTCCTCGAGGTAGAGCGGCAGGAGTATCTGGTCGAGCCTTCCGAAGGAGACACCCTGCTCGAAGTCCTCCAGGTTGATGGCGATATGCATCAGCCAAACCGATTGCAGCCCTTCGAGGAAAGTACGGGCGGGTTCGTAAGGCACGTGGCGGCAAGCCCGGGCCGATGCGAGGAGCTCGCGGCGCCGGTTCTCGTCCCAGCCCGGCTTGGATGACTCGCTTTCTGCCGCACTCGCCAGGTTCTCGGCCATCCGCCGGATGCCGTCGACCGTAATACGGATAGAACGGTAGAAGGCCCGCTGATCCATGGTGAGGGGAGTGCCGTCAGGCATCTTCCCGCTGTCCAGCCTCGCCGCAGCCGCCTCATCCGACGGTCGCAGCCCCTGGCGGACGATGGTCATGTAGTCGCCGACCTGGTGGCCGACGCCCGCCTCCTCGGTGACGTAATGGCGCTTCGAGCGGAAGAAGTCGATGAAGTGCTTTATCCTGCCGGGTCGGAGGAGGGCTCTGCCTCCGACGCTGGTGATCGATTTCAGCGTCCCGATCTTTACCAGGTACAGCTTCTCAGCGGGTGAGACGTGAAGGGGGATGGCACGATGCTTCATCCGCCAGACGTCTTCCAGGATATTGACGGAGCCGCCCTCCTGGTAATAGTTGGACGCGACGCGTTTCGAGGTCATATTCCCGGCGATCAGCTCACCGGGATAGAGACGCGGCTCGCGGTGGCTGAAGAGATACGAGAGATAGAGGGCTCTCCGGACGAGCGGATGTTCCTTCCGGGCGGCCTTCCACTCCGCTGACTTGTGAAACCGGTCTTCCAGCCGCGGCCGCTCAAAGCAGATGGAATAGGGAGTAGCCAGGAGTTCCGCTTTTATCTTGCCGATACGCTCGCTCGGCTGGGACTGTAGCAACGATGTGGCAGGAGAGGTGCGCAGTTCCATCATCTATCCCCTTTCATCCAATGAGGATCGCGCGGGGTCCACATGATGATATTAGCCTAATCGGCGCGGCAGCCAAAGAGAAGCGGGCTGGCTCACCGCTCCGAGCCGATGATGGTGCCCCCTCCCAGGACCTCGTCGCCGTCGTAGACGACGGCTGCCTGTCCGGGCGCCACCGCCCACGCCGGGGTGTCGAAGTCGACCCGGATGTGATCTCCGGGCAGCACCTTGACGGTCGCGGAGACCGCTGCCATGCGATAGCGGGTCTTGACCTGGGCCCGGATGTCACCGGCGGGCGGGTTGCCGGATATCCAGGAAACGTCGCCGGCGATGAGGCTGCGGCTCGCGGCTTCCTTCCTCGCTCCGACGGTCACCGTGTTGGAGAGGGTATCGATGCCTATCACGTAGAGAGGGTCGGGCGCGGATACCCGGATGCCGCGCCGCTGGCCCACGGTATAGGCCGCTATGCCGGTGTGCTCGCCGAGGCGACGGCCGCTCGAGTCGATTATGGGGCCGGGCGTGAAAGCCTCCGGTATTCTACCCTCCAGAAATCCCCGGTAGTCCTTG
>PHBF01000282.1 GCA_002841905.1 Deltaproteobacteria bacterium HGW-Deltaproteobacteria-17 | reverse complement strand
CTGAACCTGCACCAGCTCCGCTGCACCCCCCACAGCGTCGCGAAGATGATCGAGCACGGGATCTCCTTCATCCACGCCCCCTTCGTGCTCTCGGCCTGGTCCGAGGTGGTCGCCCTGGAGACCATGGCCCGCCTGCTCGAGGCCGGCACCGATCTCCCGGTGCACTTCTGCTCGTTTCTCTACAAGTACCACTCGCAGAACTCCGCCGCCCGCAGACGGTCGGCCGCGGCCCTCCCCGGCGCCGGCCACGAGGTGACGGCGGCGGGCTACGTCCGCGAGATCACCAGCCATGGCGTCGCCGTAAGCGCCGACGACCTCCGGGACCATTCCCGCGACAGCCTCCGGCTCGAGTACTTCGAGGGACGGATCACCCAGGCCCATGAGGCCTCTGACGCCGCGGTCTATTCCCTCGCGGGCCGGTCGCTCTTCGTCGAGAAGCGCAAGGCGATGCGGCCGATCGAGCTCGACGGCGAGGAGGTCGAGTTGTACCGGACGCCTTTCCTGAAGGACTTCACCTGGCGCGGCGACCTTGACCCCGACGACCAACTGCACCTGAGCCCGGCCCAGTCGGACAAGTTCTCGGCGATTCGATCCATGGAGGTCCTGCCCGAGGGCCTCATCGAGTATTTCTGAGCGGCTGCCGTCTGATGGAAGGTTTTTTGGTAGCCCTGAGCCTGACGACAGGTTTTGCGCGGGGCGACCGGGGGTTTTCCACGACAGGCCCCTAGGGGCAGCCCCAGGCTTCGTACACCTGTTCGATGCAGCGCTCCACGTCGTTGCAGGTCAGGTACTCCAGGCACGACGCGACGCGCCTGCGCACGGAGTCATGCATCAGCGGGATGAACCCGCAGGTGGCCTCCAGCTTTTCACCGCACCCGGATGCGCGCTTCGTGCAGGCCTCCTGGACCCGCACCCGGTCGGCGGTGCGCGGCGCCCGGTCCGCCACCTGACGCACACAGGCCACCTCGGCGCGGGGGGTCGGCTGGCAGGGCAGCTGCCGCACGCAGCCCTGTATCCCGGCCACCGCGGCCGGACGCAGGAGGCTCTCCATGCACCGCTGGTCATGCCCGCAGGAGTTCAGGCTGGTGCCCTTGTTTTCCGCCGGGCACCGCGCGAACCTCGACGCCAGGGCCCCGCACAGTCCGGCCGGCCCGGGCGTGGACCTGGCGGTCTTCGTCCCGCGCTGCGGCTTTTGGGAGTCGCACGAGACCTGTCCCAGCCACAGCAGCAACACCAGACCCGATGCAACAGGAAAACGCGGGGGCAGGGTGGATTTCATGGACGTCCTCCGGAGAGCGGGTTTCGGTCGAAGTTCCGAAAATAGGCCGCGGGATTTGGTTCGTCAAGGAGAAACAATGTCGGGATCCGGCTCTTCCCCGAGCTCACTGCCGGATGGCTCACCACGTTCCGAGGTGCCCACGCCACGGTTCCGGAGAGCACCTGTCGAGGCAAACGTCCTGCGTCCCACAGTTCCCCGGGCCACTGACGGGGTGACAACCCGCGCCATTGATGTATCATTGTCTTCCAAGCGGACCTCTCCGAGGTCGGTCATGAAAGTCTGGAGGCAAGATGAAACGGTCACTCCTGCTGCTTTGCCTGTTGTTCTCCATCAGTTGCAAGGAGCGCGCCGCTCCGAAGGTGGACAAGGACGCGCACCTGAAGCACCTGCGCCAGTGCCGGGCCCAGTTGGAGACCTCGCTCGTGGAGCGCCTCGCGGCCAATCCGCCCGACGACGTCATCCGGGGCCTGTCCGCCGCGCAGCGACCGGTCCTGGCCGAGCGCCTGTACCAGGCCCTCTACGAGGGCTTCTTCCTCGGCGGACCGGACCGGGACTTCGCCGCCTACCTGGAGGGCTCCCCGGCGCGCCCGTGCTTTGCGGAGAAGGAGTGCGCCGGCTTCGCGCGCTGCGTGGCCGGAGCGCTGGCGGGAACCACCTACGCCGGGCTCGAGGACCTGGAGCTGCCGGCGCCGCAGGAACCCGTTCTGGACCCGGGGGCCGCCCCCCCGGAGCCTACGCGGGTGCCGGAGCCCGCGATCACGAAGGAGCGCTTTGACCTCTCGCAGCCTGACCCGCGCCTGGACTGGGGGATTCCCTGGGATCCCGCGGCCCCGCGCCTCTGGTACGCGACCCGGGACCGGCTGCGCCTCGTGGCGCCCGTGGATGGAAAGATGAACGTGCAGAAGGAGATCCTCCTGCAGGAGTCGTGGAGCGCGCCCGACGACCTCATGTCCCCGGAGGTCCATGTCACCGGTCATGGGGCCGTGCTGGTGCGCACGACCCGGACCCTGCTCCTGGTGGACCGGGAGGGCGGCCTCCACGCGGTGTGGCGCACCGCCGCCGAGGGGAAGAAGATCGGCGCCCTGACCCTGTGGGACGACCGCATCGTGATGGCGGCCGAGGGAGGGCTCATCGTCCTCGATGGGACCTTCCGGGAGCTGGGACGCGTGTCCTTCGGGCTGGCCGACGGCAAGGACGGGCATGACGTCCTGATGCACCAAGACGAGGCCCTGGTCCTGGACAACCGGGCGGTCCCCTTCTACCTGTTCCGGGTGGACCTGCAGGACCCTCGCGCGCCCCGGATCCTCGACGACGTGCTGGACCACGCCACCAGCGCCCACCTGCTGCATCAATGGACCGACGAAAAGGCCGGCCTGTGGGCGGTGCTCCGCTCCACGTACGGAATGGGCGGCTATGCCGAGGTGATCCTGGCCATGGACCTGAAGAAGCCCGCTGCCCGGGTGAAGCACGAGCTGCCGTCCGGAGTGCCGATCTTCATCGGTGGGCACCCGTCGGTCCGCCACACCATCGGAACCTACTCGGAGACCTTCAGGGGGCCGTCGCCGTCGCCCAAAGCCGATCCGGACCGCCGCACCTCACCCATGGCGATCATGAAACGGATGGGCGTCCGGTTCCGCGCCGGCTCCTCCCTGCCGCCGGGCTGGGTCCTGGCGACCGACGACCGGGGCCTGTATCTGGGGTATTTCAAGCTGGTGCCGCCCAAGGCGGAGTTCGAGATCGGACGCACCATCGCGTCCTACGGCCCGTCGCCCCGTCCCCCGGGACGCCTGCGGCTCGACAGGGTGTCCGAAGCCGAGGAGGACCCCTTCAGCCATGCCCAGGTCGAGTGCGTGATGGATCACCGGGAGCAGCGGATCGTGCTGGTGCTCCCCGACAAGGTGCAGGTGCTCGACGTCACCGGGGACCGCGTCCGCACCGTCGCCGAGCTGGCGAACCCACCGGGGCTGCCGGCCCACGTGCGGATCCACCGGCGGATTTCGAATGCAAACGACAACTTGCTTTCCAGATGAGACATGGTATTGAAATCAGGGTCATCAGAGGATTTGCATGTCTCATTTTCGCTTCATTTTCTCTTTTCTTTTGTGGTTTTCCCTCCTTCCCGGCTGTCATGATCCGGATAACAAGCCGGAAAACAAGCCGGTCAGTTTCTGCGGCGATGGACGGGTCGACTGGGAGCGGGGGGAGTGGTGCGACGGTGAGGCGATGGGAGGCGACACCTGCCTGTCCCTGGGTTTCTACAATGCATCGGGAACTCTGTCCTGCATGCACGACTGCAGGTACGACGTCTCCGACTGCGGAGGAACCTGCGGCGACGGAGTCGCCAGTCCGGAGCACGGGGAGGAATGTGACATTGAAGATTTCGCCGGTGCGACCTGCGAGAGCCTGGACCGGGGCGGCGGTGTGCTGCGCTGTTCTTACTCCTGCAAGTTGCAGTTTGATCTTTGCGAGGGCCGCTGCGGGAACGGACTGCGCGAAGAATCCGAGGAATGCGATGACGGGAACGTGGAGGCTGGTGACGGCTGCGGTCCGGACTGCGCGGTCGAGACGGGCTGGTTTTGCGGATACAGCCACCAGCCGAACACCTGCTGGACCGACTGCGGAGACGGCCTGGCCATCGAGGAAGAGGAGTGCGACGGCGACGACCTGCGGGGACAGACGTGCGAGTCCCTGGGCTTCTCGGGCGGCACGCTGGACTGCACCTTCTTCACG
>PHBF01000281.1 GCA_002841905.1 Deltaproteobacteria bacterium HGW-Deltaproteobacteria-17 | reverse complement strand
ACCCTGCCGGCCGACACCTGCGGCGACCTCACCGAGTGCGTCGAGAGCGCCGACTGCCCGTCCGGTTTCCGTTGTGAGAACCTCCCCGTCGACGGCGAGACCTTCGCCCGCGCCTGCTGCATGGAGGGCCCCCGCGGCTGCGGGGCCTTCGGCACGGCCTGCGCCGACGAGTTCGACTGCGACAGCGGCCTGTGCATCGCCCGCAATGACGGCCAGACCTACTGCACCCATCAGTGCGACGGTCCCGAGGACTGCGCCGACCCCATCGCCGAGTGCGGCGACCTGTTCATCATGATGGTGTGCGTCGAACCCGGCGCGAAATAGCCGGCCCGCTCAGCCCGCGTCCAGCGCCTCGCGGACCTTCGCCAGCAGCCCCGCCACGGTGAAGGGCTTCTGCAGGAACCGGACGCCGCCATCGAGGATGCCCTGGTTGGTGATCAACTCCTCGGCATAGCCGGACATGAACAGGCAGCGGATCCCGGGGTGCAGCCCCCGCACCTTCCCGGCCAGGGTCCGGCCGTCCATCTCGGGCATCAGCACGTCGGTGATCATCCCCTGCAGCGGCCCCGGGTGCACCCGGGCGATCCGCAAAGCCTCCCCGGGCGTGGACGCCGCGAGCACCTCGTACCCCGCGCCGGAGAGGACCCTGGCGGTGAACTTCAGGACCGCCGGCTCGTCCTCGACCAGCAGCAAGGTCTCGTGGCCCCCGCCGGGCGCAGCCGAAGGCTCCTGTGCCGGCGGCACGACCCGGTCGCTCAGGTCCACCGGCAGGTGGACACGGAACACCGCGCCCGCCCCCGGGGCGCTCTCCACCTGCACGAAGCCGCCGTTCTGGCGGACGATGCCGTGGACGATGGACAGCCCCAGGCCGGTCCCCTCGCCCACGGCCTTGGACGTGAAGAAGGGCTCGAAGACCTGTGACAGGACCGCCTCGTCCATGCCGCACCCCGTATCCGAAACGGTCAGCACGGTGTACGGTCCCGGCCGGCAGCCAGGGTCCCCGGCGCATCCGGCGTCGTCGAGCAGGACTTCGCCGGTCGTGATGGCGATGGTCCCCACACCGGAGATGGCATCCCGGGCGTTGACGCACAGGTTGGTCAGCAGTTGGTCGATCTGGGATGGATCGATGCGCACGGGGCGGACGGACGGTCCCGGACGCCAGTCGAGGGTGATGTTCTCGCCGATGAGCCGGGCCAGCATCTTGACCAGGCCCTCGATGGTCCCGTTGAGATCCAGCCGGACCGGCGTCACCGTCTGCCTGCGCGCGAACGCCAGCAGCTGGCGCGTGAGGTCGGCCGACCGGCGGGCGGCCGTCTGGATGTCGGCCAGGTCCTCCTGCAGCTCCCCGGGGAGGTCCGCGCGCTGGCGGATCAACTCCACGTGCCCGAGGATGACGCCGAGCATGTTGTTGAAGTCGTGGGCCACGCCGCCGGCCAGCCGCCCGATGGACTCCAGCTTCTGCGCATGGGCCAGCTGGGCCTGCAGCCGCTCCCGCTCCTGCTGGGCCCGGTGCCGCTCCGTGATGTCGGTGACGAAGCCCTCCAGGAACAGGAGCGTGCCGTCGGCGTCGAACACGCCCTGGCCGCGTTCCCAGACCCAGCGCTCCTCCCCGGATGCCGTGCGGATGGGGTACTCCACCTGGAGCTGCTCGCGCCGGGCGAGGGCTTCCTGGCACTGGGTCCAGACCCGTTCCCGCCAGGTGGGCAGGATCAGGTCGCCCAGGGAACGGCGCCGGTCCCGGACGAAGTCCTCGGCCGGGTAGCCGGTGACGTGCAGGCATCCCGAGCTCAGGAACTCCGCGGTCCAGGCGGCGTCGTTGCGGCAGCGGTACACGAAGCCCGGCAGGTTGTCGACCAGGGTGGCGAACATGCGCTCGCTCTCTCGCAGCGCCTGCCGGGCGCGCACAGGCTCGGAGATGTCCCGCACCGTGGCCAGGAGAAAGGAATGATGTTCACACCCCAGACGCTGGAGCAGGACGGTGGCCGGGAACGGCTCACCGTCGACCCGCTGGTGGGTCCACTCGAAGAAATGGGAGCCATCGTTCATGGCCTTTTCGATCATTTCGAGGGCCTTCTCCTCCGAGGTCCGGCCGTCGGGCTGCGTCACCGGGGAGACATGCCACGGCTCGAGCTTGAGGAAGGCCTCGAGGCTCCGGACGCCGAAGAGCTCCATGATGCGCTCGTTGCCGCTGGTGTACTTCCAAGAGGGCGGGGCCAGGGTCATCATGGCGTCCCTAGACTGGTCGAAGAGCAACCGGAAGCGCTCCTCGCAGCAGTCGATGTGGGCACGCGCGCGCCGGAGCTTCTCCTCGAGGTCCTGGGGCTCGCCGGGCTGGACGGAGGAGGCCTCCAGCGTTTGGGGGGACATGTCGTCCAAGGGGTCGTGGGGTTCCGTCATGGGGCCGTCCTGTGTCCACAACTATCATTATGAAGGGCTCAAAAGTCAAGTGACCTTCCGCCGGGGACCGGATGGGCCCGGCGCAAGGACGACAATTCCATTGCTTTCACTGGCCGGTTGTCTTACAAAGCGGTTCTGGGATTCATCAAATCAGGATGCCGTCTTGCGGGCATCGGGAGAAGTCGGACTCATGGCGAACGAACAGGAAAAAATCATCTACACCATGGTGGGGGTCACCAAGACCCACGGCACGAAGACCGTGCTCAAGGACATCTATCTTTCCTATTTTTATGGCGCCAAGATCGGCGTGCTGGGCCTCAACGGCTCGGGCAAGAGTTCGCTTCTGCGCATCCTGGCCGGCGTGGACCAGAGCTTCCTGGGCGAGACCGTGCTGGCCGACGGCTACACCGTGGGCTACCTGGAGCAGGAGCCGCTGCTCGACGAGACGCGCACCGTGCTCGAGGTCGTGCAGGAGGGCGCCGCGGAGACCATGGCGCTGCTCAAGGAGTTCGAGGAGATCGGCCTGAAGTTCGGCGAGCCCCTCGACGACGACGAGATGAACAAGCTCATCGAGCGCCAGGGCGAGGTCCAGGAGGAGCTCGACCGCCTCAACGCCTGGGACATCGACTCCCGCCTGGAGATGGCCATGGAGGCCCTCCGCTGCGCCCCGCCGGAGACGCCGGTGAGCGTCCTGTCCGGCGGTGAGCGCCGCCGCGTCGCCCTGTGCCGGCTGCTGCTCCAGAAGCCCGACATCCTGCTGCTCGACGAGCCCACGAACCACCTCGACGCGGAGACGGTGGCCTGGCTCGAGGCCCACCTGCAGCGCTACGAGGGCACGGTCATCGCGGTCACCCACGATCGTTTCTTCCTCGACAACGTCGCCGGATGGATCCTCGAGCTGCACAAGGGCGAGGGCATCCCCTGGAAGGGCAACTACTCGTCCTGGCTCGAGCAGAAGCAGGAGAAGCTCAAGCACGGCAAGGCCCAGGACAGCGTGTTCGTGCAGACCCTGCAGCGGGAGCTGGAGTGGCACCACATGAGCGCCGCCACCCAGCACGAGCACAGCAAGTCCCGCATCGCCCTTTACGACTCCCTCATGGGCGCCGACTGCGCCCAGAAGCTCAACGAGATGGAGATCTTCATCCCCCCCGGACCGCGGCTGGGCAAGAGCGTCATCGAGGCGCGGGGCGTACGAAAGTCCTACGGCGACCGCGTGCTGTTCGAGAACCTCGACTTCACGCTGCCGCCGGGCGGCATCGTCGGCGTCATCGGCCCCAACGGCGCGGGCAAGACCACCCTGTTCCGGCTCATCACCGGGCAGGAGCCGCCCGACGAGGGGACCTTCCGGATCGGCGAGACCGTCAAGCTCGCCTACGTCGACCAGAACCGCGACAGCCTCGACCCGGAGGCCACCATCTACGAGGCCATCTCGGGTGGCGCCGACACGATCCCGCTGGGCAACCGCGAGGTCAACGCGCGGGCCTACTGCTCCCGCTTCAACTTCGCGGGGCAGGACCAGCAGAAGCTTCTGCGGCTGTGCTCGGGCGGCGAGCGCAACCGGGTCCACCTGGCCAACATGCTCAAGGAGGGCGCCAACGTCCTGCTCCTCGACGAGCCCACCAACG
>PHBF01000280.1 GCA_002841905.1 Deltaproteobacteria bacterium HGW-Deltaproteobacteria-17 | reverse complement strand
AGGCATCCTGCTGCCAGGGAGACAAGAGGCACGCGATGTCGCATCAGTTCACCTTCTTCACGCGGAGCGCCGGGCTCTTGCGGTTCAAGAACGACAGTTGATCCTCGATATAGGCGGCGGCCACCCCCTGGGCGCCTTCCTTGGCGTCCTCGAAGTGCTCGCGGGCGAGATCGGGCTGGTTGCGCTCGATGTCCATGAAGCCACACCAGAGATGGGCGGTCGGGCGGAAGGCCTTGTCCACGGACTCGAGCTTGGTGCACTTCTCCTCGGCGGCGCCGGTCTTCAGCGCGATGTCGAACATCAACTGGTACACGAACATCTCCGACTTCTGGAAGCCGACCTGCCGCATCGCATGGAGCTCGGGCGTCAGATAGTCCTTGTTCATCGTCTCCATGAGGTTCTTCATCCAGCGGATGTGCTCGGCGAACGGCTTCCAGGAACACCGCTGCGGGGAACGCTGCGAGAGCTCCAGTGCCGTGAGCATCGGCCGCATGGAAAGCACCGTGGCGATCCCGAGGGAGAAGGAGATCTGGTGGAGGATCTTGCGCGCCGGTTCGCGCTTCACCCGGGCCGTCACCTCCATGGCCCGGGCGTAGATGTCGTTGGTCTTCTCGATGGTCTTCTCCATGTCGGTGAAGATGTGGTCGAACTCGGCCTTGAGTTCGCCGCCGTAGGCCTCGCTCTCGGAGCGCTGGGGCCCCAGCGCGACCCATTGGTAGCTCTTCTCTTCCTTCTCCAGGTGACGGGAGGTGGAGGCCCGGATCTTCCACTCCTTCTCGGGGATGCAGACCCACGGCTTGGCCTTGAACTGGTTCTGGTGGGCTTCGGCAAGGAGGATGTTGGACTCGGTGATCAGGGTGTTGAGCTCGTCCAGGGAGAGGTCCTTGTCGGCCATCTTCGGTGTTCGCAGGCGTCCGGGGGGGTCGTTGTACTGGCCGCGCAGGTTTTCCCCGCAGGCACAGGTGAGCACAAGAAGGATCAGCAGAAAATGTCGCATGGATCGACTCCTGAATCGATGGATGATCCCTCGGCACCGGTGGGTTGGAACAGGCTCCGGAGCAGGATCTGAGGGCGGTTCAGACTTGCAAAAAACCCGGAAAAAGGCAAGCTGATTGCATTATCCCGGTGAGTCCGGCAGCAGACCGTTGTGGGAGCCCGGGAACCAGGCCGCGCCAACATGGGCCATCAGGAGTGACCGGGCGGCGGAGACGGCGGCAGGCAGAGGCCTGGCGGACAGCAGTCCGCAGGCGATCGCCGTGGACAGGAAGCAGCCGGTGCCGCGGATCTTGGGGAGATGCAGGCGTGGGTGTTCGTAGCATGTCCGTCCTTCGATGGTGAACAGTTCGTCCACCACGGTCGCCCCGTCGGCGTGGCCGCCCTTGACAAGTATGGCCCTGGCACCGGTGGTGAGCAGGGAGCGGGCGGCCTCCTCGATGCCCGGGCCGGAGAGGTCGCCGGGATGGCCGTTGAGCCTGGCCAGCTCCGGCAGATTGGGCGTGATCAAGGCGCAACGCGGGAAGAGCGCGATGAGCCGGTCGAGCAGGTCGGCCTCGAACAGGGCCATCCCGGCCGTGGCGTTGAGGACCGGATCGAGCACGACGGGAATCTCGTCGGGGAGGGTGTCAAGGAACTCATCGATGACGCCTGCGAGCTCCGCATTGCCGATCATGCCCACCTTGACCGCGCCGAAGGCAAAATCCCGCGCAAGCAGATCCAGCTCCGCCTGGAGCATATCCGTGGTCACCGGAGTGCATCGGGCGATTTCAAAGGTGTTCTGGGCCGTGACGGCCGTCACCGCGGCCACCGCGCGCACGCCACAGGCCCGGGCCGCGCGGAGGTCTGCGAGCACGCCCCCTCCCCCGGAGGGATCGTATCCGGCGATGATCAGGCAAACGGGTTCGGAAAACTGGCGGCTGACCGGCATGCCCATGGTTCTAGCATTGCCGCGGCGCGTCATCAATGGGCGTTTGACAATCGGACGAATTCCGGTCACGTTATGGGCGGGAGTGATTGCATGAAATACTGGATCCTTTCTCTGATGTTGTGCTCTTTCCCATGGCTGGGTTGCGAGGATGAGACCGCCCCCGCCGACCCGCGTCCGGTGTGCGGAGACGGTCGCGTGGAGGCGCCCGAGACCTGCGACGGCACGGACCTCCAGGGGCTCGCCTGCACGGACCTCGGGTTCACAGGCGGCGCGCTGCTGTGTGGAGCCGATTGCGTCCCCGATACGATCGAGTGCTCGAACACCCTGGCCTGCGAGCAGGTGGTCGACCCCTGTGAGACCGCCGGCGCGACGCGCTGCATCGACGGCGCCCTCTCGACCTGCACGGCCGATGCCGACGCCTGCCTGGCCTGGGGCGCCAACTTCCCGTGCGCCTCGGGGACCTGCGCCGATCCGACCCAGTGCGCCCCGGAGGTCGTCGAAGGCGGTCCGGTCTGGTTCGTCCACGCCAGCGACCTGCACTTCGGCAAGGGCAACAACGTGGCGACCACCTATGCCTATCTGCTCTCCACGATCGTGCCGGCGATCCACCCGGCCGCCACGTTCCAGACCGGTGACATGGTCGACGACGGGGACGTGGAGTCCCAGTGGCTTGACTACGACGCCTCCTGGCGCGGCCTGGCCGGCGACCCGCCGGAATATCTCGAGATCGCCGGAAACCACGACGTCAAGGGTGACGGAGAGGTCTACTGGCTCTCCCATACCCCCACCGGCGCATGGGATCCCGAGCTCTTCGGGGTCACCGGCATCGCCACCTCCGTCGGCCAGGTCGAGGTCGTGCGCACCAACACCTCCTCGGGATCGATCAACGTGCAGAACACCAACGGCTACTTCTCCGAGGACCAGGCCAACGCGCTCCTGGCCCTCACGCCTGCGGCCGATGCCGCGTTCCGGGTGCTGCTGGCCCACCATCCCACGGTGGGGATCCTCTTTCTGACCATCGGCCGGGATCGCATGCGTTCGGTCATGGCCCACTTCGGCTCGGAGGTGTACCTGTGCGGCCACCTGCATTCCTCAAACATCACGTGGGACGGCGGCGTGCTGCTGGTCCAGGCCTCCGAGTTCGGCGAGGATGAGACCTTCATGCTGGTGGCCAAGGACGGCACCGACCTGAGCACCCGCGAGCTCGGGCTCTCCGGCCCCTGGGTCATGATCACGACGCCGGCGGACCCGAACCTTGGCGGCGACAACCCGCACGCTCGTTCGTTCATGGCCGGAACGGTGCTGCCGGTCCGGGCGCTCGGCTTCGGCCTGCGTGAGGACCTGACGCTGCAGGTCCAGCTGGACGCCGACGCATGGCAGGACATGACGCAGACCGCGCCGGGCGTGTGGGAGGCCGACGTGGCGCTCCCGGCGCTGGCCGATGTCCGCAGCCTCACCGTTCGAGGCACCTCTTCCGAGGGATCCTCCGAACACACCATCGAGGTCGTCACGCAGTAGGAGCTTCCCCTCCTTCAGTTCCATTTGCACGGGGGGGAACACCGATTTCTTCTCCTATCGCGGACTCCTTCCCACCTTCTTCCATTTCCGTGCCGATCTGCGATAGATTGTTCCCGGAGGTCCCCATGCCGTCTGAGGTCATCGAAATCACCGGCGCGCGACAGCACAACCTGCACGTGGAGCGCCTGGTCATCCCCAAGAACCGTTTCGTGGTCTTCACCGGCGTCTCCGGCTCCGGGAAGTCCTCGATGGCCTTCGACACGATCTACGCCGAGGGCCAGCGCCGCTACGTGGAGAGCCTTTCGTCCTATGCGCGGCAGTTTCTGGGCCAGCTGGAGAAGCCCGCCTATGAGCACATCCGCGGACTCACGCCGACGATCGCGATCGAGCAGAAGAGCGCCTCGTCCAACCCCCGCTCAACGGTGGGCACGGTCACGGAGATCCACGACTACCTGCGCGTGCTCTATGCCCGCGTCGGCGTCCAGCACTGCCCGATCTGCGGCCGGGTGGTCGAGGCCATGCCCACCTCGGTCATGGTGCGGGAGCTGGCCGCATGGTCCTTTCCCACGCTGCTGCTGGCGCCGTTGGCCGAGCAGCGCAAAGGCACGTTCTCCGAG
>PHBF01000279.1:0-2500 GCA_002841905.1 Deltaproteobacteria bacterium HGW-Deltaproteobacteria-17 | reverse complement strand
CGCGAAGGCGGTCAGTCCTAATAGGACGGCGAACGGGGGGAACTGAACCATCTAAGTACCCCTAGGAAGAGAAATCAAAAGAGATTCCCTAAGTAGTGGCGAGCGAACGGGGAAGAGCCCAAACCGGCAGTAGAGATATTGTCGGGGTTGTAGGGCGCTCCATATGGAACTGTGAGATGAATTTGAATCTGTTGGGAAGCAGACGCCAGAGAAGGTGAAAGCCCTGTAGAAGTAAGTTGAGCAGTTTCGGAGCGTACCTGAGTACCGCGGGGCCAGAGAAACCCTGCGGGAATCCGGGTGTACCATCACCCAAGGCTAAATACTACCTGATGACCGATAGTGAACAAGTACCGTGAGGGAAAGGTGAAAAGCTCCCCGACGAGGGAGGTGAAATAGAACCTGAAACCGTATGCTTACAAGTAGCGGGAGCACCATGGCGCAAGCCGGTGTGACCGTGTGCCTTTTGCATAATGAGCCTGCGAGTTACCGTAGCAAGTGAGGTTAAGCCGATAGGTGGAGCCAGAGCGAAAGCGAGTCTGAATAGGGCGATAAATTTGTTGCGGTAGACCCGAAACTGAGTGATCTATCCATGTCCAGGATGAAGTTTGGGTAACACCAAATGGAGGTCCGAACTCACTAACGTTGAAAAGTTAGGGGATGAGGTGTGGATAGGAGTGAAAGGCTAAACAAACTCAGAGATAGCTGGTTCTCCTCGAAATGTATTTAGGTACAGCCTCGGACGAATGTTATCGGAGGTAAAGCACTGAATAGGCTAGGGCTCACACCAGGGTACCAAACCTAATCAAACTCTGAATGCCGATAAACAATATCCGGGAGTGAGTCTGCGAGAGCTAAGTTTTGCGGACGAGAGGGAAAGAGCCCAGACCATCAGCTAAGGTCCCCGAGTTAGTACTAAGTGGAAAAGGATGTGGAAGCGCATAGACAACCAGGAGGTTGGCTTAGAAGCAGCCATCTTTTAAAGAAAGCGTAATAGCTCACTGGTCGAGTGAGTCTGCGCCGAAAATTCAACGGGGCTAAGTACTACACCGAAGCTGTGGGTCCAATGGACGGTAGAGGAGCAATCCTTGGGAGCAAGCCATACCGGAAGGAGTGGTCGTGGCCCAAGGATGAGCATATGCAGGCATGAGTAGCGATAAAAAAAGTGAGAAACTTTTTCGCCGTAAGCCCAAGGTTTCCTGGGTCAAGCTAATCTTCCCAGGGTTAGTCGGCCCCTAAGCCGAGGCTGAAAAGCGTAGGTGATGGGAAGCAGGTTAATATTCCTGCACCACTTTTGTAGTACTGCATAGGAAGGACGGAGAAAGGCAATGCCAGCGGGGATGTGGAATACCCGTTCAAGCTTGTAGGTGGATTTCCGAGGAGTCCTCGTGACACAAACCGGAGATTAACACCGAGAAGTAATGAAGAGAGGCCCTAGGCCTCACGAATTGGCTGTCCCTTGGCTTCCAAGAAAAGTTTCGATGCGGGTTTGATGACAGAAGTGACCGTACCGGAAACCGACACAGGTGGGCGAGTAGAGTATACTAAGGCGCTTGAGAAAACTCTGGTTAAGGAACTAGGCAAATTAACACCGTAACTTCGGGAAAAGGTGTGCCCCTATTAGGTTTAGACGTACAGTCGACGCCGAGGGGGGTCGCAGCGAAGCGGGGGTAGCGACTGTTTACCAAAAACATAGGACTCTGCAAACTCGGAAGAGGAAGTATAGGGTCTGACGCCTGCCCGGTGCTGGAAGGTTAAGGGGAGTGGTCAGCCGCAAGGCGAAGCCATGAGCCGAAGCCCCAGTAAACGGCGGCCGTAACTATAACGGTCCTAAGGTAGCGAATAAACGGCGGCCGTAACTATAACGGTCCTAAGGTAGCGAAATTCCTTGTCGGGTAAGTTCCGACCTGCACGAATGGCGTAACGACTTCCCCACTGTCTCAACCAGAGACTCAGCGAAATTAAAATAGGGGTGAAGATGCCCCTTACCCGCGGAAAGACGGAAAGACCCCGTGAACCTTTACTATAACTTGGCACTGATTTTCGGGCTGAATTGTGTAGGATAGGTGGGAGGCTTTGAAGCCGGGACGCCAGTTTCGGTGGAGCCAACCTTGAAATACCACCCTGTTCAGTCTGGAAATCTAACCTGCACGTGTTATCCACGTGGGGGACACTGCCTGGTGGGTAGTTTGACTGGGGCGGTCGCCTCCGAAAGCGTAACGGAGGCTCACGAAGGTTCCCTCAGGCTGATTGGAAACCAGCCGTAGAGTGTAAAGGCATAAGGGAGCTTGACTGCGAGACAAACAAGTCGAGCAGGTGCGAAAGCAGGTCTTAGTGATCCGGTGGTTCTGTATGGAAGGGCCATCGCTCAAAGGATAAAAGGTACTCCGGGGATAACAGGCTGATCTCCCCCAAGAGTTCACATCGACGGGGAGGTTTGGCACCTCGATGTCGGCTCATCGCATCCTGGGGCTGGAGCAGGTCCCAAGGGTTTGGCTGTTCG
>PHBF01000278.1 GCA_002841905.1 Deltaproteobacteria bacterium HGW-Deltaproteobacteria-17 | reverse complement strand
CCCCTGACATGCCGCCGGAAAAGCCTCCGGTGCCCGAGGTCCCCATGGCGGAGGCGAAGCCGCCGGCCGTGGATCCCGACGTCCCGATCGTCAGGCCGCCGCCCTCGGGCCCCCCCTCGGAGGTCTGGTTCACCAAGGAGATTTCTCCGGCCGCCGTGCTGCGGGTGTATGAAAAGATCGCGCACAAAATCAAGGGCAAGGTCGGCCTCAAGGTCCACTTCGGCGAGGACAAGAACCCCAACTACCTCAAGCCCGAGATGTCCAGGGACCTCGCCCTCAGGCTCAAGGCGACCCTGGTGGAGACCAACGTGCTCTACGTGGGGCGCCGGCGCTACACCGAGAGCCACATCGCCTCGGCCCGCGAACACGGCTTCACCTTCGCGCCCATCGACATCCTCGACTCCGAGGGCGACAAGACGCTGAAGGTCACCGACCCGCGCATCAGGCACTACAAGGAGGTCAAGATCGGCGCCCACATGGACCGCTACGACACCTTCGTGGTGTTCTCCCACTTCAAGGGGCACGGCTCGGCCGGCTTCGGCGGGGCCATCAAGAACGTCGCCATGGGGTTCGGCTCCATCGCAGGCAAGATGGCCCAGCACGCCAACGACATCCCCTCGGTCGACGGCGCCAAGTGCGTCAAGTGCATGCGCTGCGTGGGCGAGTGCCCGGCCAAGGCCATCACCGTCGACGACGCGGGCGTGCGCATCGACCGGAAGAAGTGCATCGGCTGCGCCAAGTGCATCGGCGAGTGTCCGACGCGCGTCTTCGGCGTGCCCAAGGGCATCGACAAGAACCTGTTCCACGAGCGGCTCGTGGAGTACGCCAAGGTCATCTCCGACCATTATCCCATGGTGTACATCACCGTGATGGCCAACATCTCCAAGGGCTGCGACTGCGCCCGCACCCACCAGAAGCCCTTCATGGGCGACGTGGGCATCCTGGCCTCCCTGGACATGCTCGCCATCGACAACGCCGCCCACGACCTCGTCAACAAGGCCGCCGGCCACGAGGACATCTGGAAGGACAAGAACTCGGTCTCGGGCCGCCTCCAGCTCACCCACGGCGCGGAGATCGGCCTGGGCAACACCGCCTACAAGTTGATTTCACTGGATTGAACCCGCGCCCGCCGACCTCTTCCTGAGCAGATCCTGCAGGGCCTAGCGCAGCACACTGACGCGGTTGTCCTGGACCACCAGGACTTCCGGGGCGTGGCTGCCGTAGTGCCGCGAGAGGCCGATGTCGATTCGCCAGGCCAGGCCGCCGCAGGCAGCGTTGATGGTCTTCTGCGGGGTGTGTCCCATGACCATGCGGTCCGCATCGATCAGTTTCAGCGTCGCGGCCAGCTCGTCGCAGACCTCCTTCGAGGGGGTCCCGTTGGAGTAATGGCGCATCCACAGCATCGTGTTCACGTCGAAGTCCAGCGCCGGGCGCGTGCCTTCGAGGAATCCGGCGGCGGCCCGATTCAGTTCGTCGAGGCCGCGTCGCGCCTGGGTGGTCGTGATGCCGCCGTGGACGAACACCGTGCGACCGATCACGAGCGTGACCTTCCGCGTGGCCAGCCGCAGCGCCAGTTTTCCACCGGGCGAGAACAACTGCTTTCGGGTCAGGCCCCCTTCGTTGAACGCGAGCCGGCCACGCAGGGACACGGAGTCGAGGTCGCCCTGGGCGTTGAGCATCTCATGGTTGCCGATCAGCGGATAGACGGCGCCGCCGGCGGCCGCGGCCTGGTCCTGGAGCGCCAGGAGCAGATCCCAGATGGCCTTCTCGTCGTCACCACGGTCCAGGTAGTCCCCGGTCAGGACCACGATCCGGTCGCCGCCGACCCAGCGGTCCTTCGCATCCGTGGCGCCGGCGAGCTTCAGGACGCCGCGCAGGGCGGTCAGGTCGCCGTGGAGGTCCCCGATGGCCGCCACGAGCTGGCCGGGCCTGACCGCCAGGCGTTGCACGGCAGGGGGCGCAGGGGTGTTGGCCGGCTTCTCCGCCGCAGGCGGCGTGGGCGCCTGGGGACGTTCCGGCGCCGGTCGCAGGGTCCCCGGCTCCTGTCCCTTGGGACGATCCTCGGGCCGGGAGCACGCCACGGCGAGCCATGCCAGGACCGCCAGCAGGCGCGTCGCCCGGAGCACCAATGGCGTCTTCATCGGTGAAACGGAATGCGGGCTCATGGCGCCGCCTTGGCGGGGGTCCGGCCCTCGGCGGCGGAGACGGCCTCCTGCAGCACGGCGCGGTAGCAGTCCGAGCTCTGGGTCACCCCTGAAGCGAGATGGAAGGAACGCTTCTCCGCCTCGGCCTTGAGGAAGGCCACGTTCCCCCGGTGTCCGTGCTCCTTGAACCACCGGGCGGCCTCGAGCCGGTGTTCGCAGGAGGTGCCCCAGCGCAGCTGCTGGGTGAAGTAGCCCTCCTCGTCGATGCCCCCGGAGAGCCCCCGGGACCTGACGAACGTGTACAGTTCGTGGCGGTCGTCGGTGTCGAACTTCTCGTCGTTGAGCGCCACCAGCAGGAACCTCACCTCGTCGGACGAGGCCTCGGCGTAGTGCTCGCGGATCAGTTTCATCGTGAGCTGCCGGTGCCAGTGGTTGCGGCCCAGCAGGCTGGCGTTGAGGTGGGCGTGCAGGGCAGGATCCGCCAGGAGGGCCGGGTCGCTGCGCAGGGCGTTGGACAAGGCCTCGATGGACTTGCGGATGCTCTTGTCCTTGCCGGAGAAGCGCGCGTGGTCACCCGACTTCAGGGCCGCCTCGAGACGGGTCCGATCCGGCGGCGGGATGTCGGGAGTCCGGGCCCCGGCGGCGCCTCCCATTCCGGTCTCCATCCCCGGCGCGGCGTCCATCGGGGCGGCCCCTGCGGCCTTGGAGGCGGTTTCCGCCGGCGGGGCGGCGGGCCCGGAGGCTTTCCTCGATCTCATCGAGGAGATCGCGAAGATCAGGAGGCCTGCGAGGGCGCCCACGCCGATCACGGCCAGGGCGAGCCTGGCCGGGGTGAGCCTGGCCCCTGGACGGGCGTGCCCCGGCCCCGCGGACGGGGCGGCCATGGACGGCGGTGGAGGCGGCGGCGGAATGGGCACGGGCGCGGTCACGGCGGCCGCGGACGGCCCGGTCACGGCCGCTGTGGATGGCGCGGTCACCGCAGCCACGGATGGCATCATCGGCGCCGCCTCGAGGATCCGGGCCAGCGCGGCGCTCATCTCCGCGGCGCCCTGCGGGCGGTCGCCGGGCCTCTTGCCCAGGGCTCGCAGGACCAGCTCGTCGAGGGCCTCGGGGACCCCGGGCACCAGGTCGCGGACGCGGGGCGGCGGATCCTGGATGTGCATGGCCAGAAGCTCCATGGTGGAGGCCGCCTTGAACGGGAGCCGCCCGGTGAGCATCTGGAACAGGATCACGCCCATGGCGTACAGATCGGCCGCGAAGGTGACGGGCTGTCCCTGGGCCTGCTCGGGGGACAGGTACGACGGCGTGCCGAAGACCAGGCCCGCCGCGGTGAGCTGGGGACCGCCGTCCTCGACGAGCTTGGCGATGCCGAAGTCCACGATCTTCAGGCTCTCCTCGCCTGCGGCGTTGACCTGGAGCATGATGTTGTCGGGTTTGAGGTCGCGGTGCACGACCCCGGCCCTGTGCGCCTCGGCCAGGGCGTCGAGCATGCGGACGCCCAGGCGGCAGACGCGGGCCCAGTCCATGGCACCGTCGCGCAGCGCCCGCGTCAGCGCGTGGCCCTCGAGGAACTCCATGACCAGATAGAACGTGCCGTCCAGGGAGCGGCCGAAGTCCAGCACGGCGATGATGCCGGGGTGGGACAGGCGCGCGGCGCTCTCGGCCTCGCGGCGGAAGCGCTCGACGATCTCGGAGTGCACGCTCATGGACGGCTTGAGGACCTTCAGGGCCACGTCCTTGCGCATCAGGATGTGGGTGGCCCGGTATACCTGGCCCATGCCGCCCTCGCCCAGCATGGGGCCGACCTGGTACTTGCCCTCAAAGAGCGTGCCCGTGAGGGAGCCGGCCTTCCCGTCGCGTCCGGGCGCCCGTCCGCCGGCGCCGGTGGCGTCCCCGTCATCCGCGCGTGCCGCGCCCGGCGACA
>PHBF01000277.1 GCA_002841905.1 Deltaproteobacteria bacterium HGW-Deltaproteobacteria-17 | reverse complement strand
ATGCCGTGGACGACGAGCAGGGGCCGCATCCCGGCCCCGATGGTGTCGCCGAGCACGGAGGAGCGTCCGTACGCGGTGGGGTTCACCGACGGCAGCCCCAGGTATCGCTCGGTGTAGTGCGTGTCATAGAGGCGCCAGTCCACCGGCGGCGCCACCGCGGCGGCCGCGGCCAGCCCCGTGTCGCGCAGCAGCGCGGCCACGGCCAGGTAGCCGCCGTAGCTCCAGCCCCACAGTCCGATGCGCGCCGGGTCCACACCGGGCCTTGACTTGAGGAACCCGACGGCCGAACGCACGTCCTCCACGTCGTACACGCCGAACGCACCATGGGGCGCCTTGGCGAACCGTCGATCCCGGTACATGCCGCCGCGGCCGTCCACCATGAGCACGTAGAAGCCCGCGTCGGCCATGGCCCTGCACCACAGGTGGTACCGCGTGAGCCGCCGCTGGACCATCTGCCCGTGGGGTCCGCCGTAGACGTAGATGATCGCGGGATAGCGGCGTCCCGGGACGGGATCGGGCGGTGACCACAGTTGACCGTTGAGCGTCGTGGCGCCGGGAACGGAGGGCACGTCCACCTCGACGGGCGGGATCATCGCGGGCAGGACGGCCCGCGGCACGATCGTGTGGACGCGGGTGCCGTCGAGGGCCAGCAGCGCGGTCTCGTCTGCGGCCCCGACGGAGCCCAGCTGGGCCGAGAAGTGCGAGAAATCGGGCGAGAACCTCGCCGTCACCCAGGTCGCCCCGGGGATGGTGATGGGCTGCACCGTGCGAGCGTTCAGATCCCACACGACCAGCTGCCGCTGCCGGCCCTGGTGGGAGGAGACGGACAGGATCGCGCGGGGGAGCTTCGGGTGCACGGCCACCAGTTGGTGGAGCGTCATCCCCTCGGGCAGATCCAGGCGCGCGTCGGGGACCGGCAGCATCAGGGGCTTTCCACGATGCATGCAGGAGCTGGCTCTTCGCGCCGCGTCGACCCGGAACAGGAACAGGGTCTTGCGGCCGCGCTCCGGTGCGCCCGGGTCATAGCAGCGCGGGTTCTCCGTGCTCCAGAAGAACGCGTTGCGCAGCGGCAGCGGCTGCAGGTCGGAGTGGAGCTCGACCCAGGCGGGATCGGCCTCCTCGAGCACCGGGACACAGTCGTCCCTGCCCACCTCGCAGGAGAGCAGCGTCAGGTGCGACTGCGCGCGATCCTCCACGGCCACCATCGCGTGCCGGGCGTCCTGCCAGTACAGGCGCGCCAGGTATTCATAGGACCCCAGCTGCCAGCCGCGCACGGACTTCGTCGGCGCGTGGTAATAGTGCAGCCTCACGACCGCGTTGGGGGTGCCCGCGGAGGGATACCGCTGCGCCACGATCGAGGCGCTCGTGCCTCCCAGATCCGGCCGCTGACGGATCATCACGTTCCCCTCGTCGACCTCGGTGAAGGCCAGCGTGGCGGAGTCCGGGGACCACCAGGCGCCGTCGCTGCGGTCCATCTCCTCCTGGGCGACGAACTCGGCCAGCCCGAAGAACCGCGTGGCCGAGCCCTCCAGCGTGACGTGGGACAGCACGCGGGACGCCACGTGAAGCACATAGAGATCCCCGCCGCATGAGAACGATATCAGGCTCCCGTCCGGCGAGAGCCTGACGTCCAGCAACGGCGCCCCGGGCGGGAGCCCGGCCTGATCCCCCGACAGCAGCCGGACGTTGCCCCGGGCGGCGATGTCGATCGCGACGAGCTCGCGGCCCACCGGCACCAGGATCCGGCGGCTGTCGGGAAACCAGAAGTACCGCATGATGCCCGACGCGGACTGGCGGCGCCGCTCGCGGATGGCCTTCTCCGCCTCGGTCTCCACCAGCTTCTCCACGAGATCGAGGGGCCGCACCAGCACGCGGAGCTTCTTCGCCTTCACGTCAAACCCGACGAGCTGGTTGAGCCCGTCGGCGCCGGGCTCCAGGTAGGTCAGATAGGCTCCGTCGGGTGACCAGGCCAGGGCCGCCGGGGGCGATTTCAGGTCCAGCCCCGCCGCCGCATCTTCGATGGAGAGCCGCGAGGAGGCGCCGGCCTTCGCCGTGGGCGTCGGCGGCGGGGTGCGGGTGCACGCCATGGTGATCCAGGCGACAAGCGCCATGCGGATGGCATGTCTCATGATTCCCTCCCTGAGCTTGAAGTGTCAGAAAATGTCATTTCAAAATGGGGGACAGCGCCTCGAGGACGCTGGCGCGGACGATCTCGTCGGTGAACACGGGCAGGTTGCCCGGGACGCGGACCTGCGGGATGCCCTGGGCGGTCAGCACGCCGATCGCCGGCAGCGTCTTCTTCTGGAACTCGGCCAGCCGGGTGCGGATCTTCTCCTCGGTGTCGTCGGAGCGGTGGATCACCTCGGCGCCGCACGCGGTGCAGAGGTGTCCGTCGCGGGGCGGCTTGAACTCGAGGTGGAACACCTTCTGGCAGGACGGGCAGATGCGGCGGCCCACGGTGCGGCCGACGATCAGTTCGTCCTCGTTGTCGACGATCAGCACGGCGTCGAGGCGGGTGCCCGCGCGGGAGACCGCGTCGAGCAGGAACTGCGACTGGTCGGCGGTGCGCGGATAGCCGTCGAGGATCAGCCCGCGTCCCTCGTGCTTGAGGAACGCGCCCTCGAACAGGGCGTTGGTGATCGAGTCGGGCACGAACAGGCCCGCGTCGACGAAGCGGGCGGCCTTGAGGCCGAGCACGGCGTCGTCCACCGGGACCTTCTTCTCCTCGCAGGCGGCGGCCAGATCGGCGCGGATCGCCTCGTCGGGGACGAAGGCCGAGGCGGCCGCGTCCCAGTAGCTCTCGGGCGTGCGGGCGTGCCTGAGCCCCTTGAAGACCCCAAGATAATGCCGGAATATGTTGCCCGTGCTCAACTGGGTCAGTCCGAATTCCGATACAAGCACGTCGATGCGGGGCTGCTTGCCGGCGCCGCTCTTCCCGGTGACTACGATGTTCTGCATGAATGATCTCCTTGGAGGTCTCCGCCCGTTCGGGGAGGTTGGTTGGCTAGAAGGACAGGATTTCCTTTTCCTTGTCGGTCACGCATTCGTCGATCTTCTTGACGAACTGGTCGGTCATCTCCTGGACCTTGGTCAGGCCGCGGTTCTGATCGTCCTCGGAGATGTCCCCGTCCTTCTTGAGGTTCTTGAGCAGGTCGTTGGCGTCGCGGCGCAGGTTCCGGACGCGGACCTTGTACTCCTCGCTGTCGCTCCTGATGCCCTTGACGATCTCCTTGCGGCGCTCCTCGGTCAGGGGGGGCACCGGCAGGCGGATGATCTCGCCGTCGTTGGCCGGCGTGATGCCGATGTTGGCCGCGATGACGGCCTTCTCGATCGCGGAGAGCATGTTCTTCTCCCAGGGCTTGATCGTGATCAGGCGCGCGTCGGCCACCTGAAGGTTGGCCACCTGGTTCAAGGGCGTGGGGGTGCCGTAGTAGTCCACCTTGATCCCCTCGAGGACCGCCAGGCTGGCGCGCCCGGTGCGCACCTTGGCCAGCTCCTTGCGGAAAGCGTCAATGACTTTGTCCATCGAATCGTGAAGTTCTTCGAGTACGTCGTTAACCATGGAATCTCGCCATCCTTTCGTCATCAAGTGGGTCCCGCGCTGCGGGCCGCCTAATAACTAACGGAAAAAAGGAAAAAACACAAGGCCACCCTATTCGACCTCGATCTCCCAGGTCTCGTAGAGCTTCGGAGGCAGCTCCGCCATGAACCGCGACAGGCGGCGGAAGACGCGCGTGCGATCCGAGGCGCCCGACATCAGCGGCTGAATCATGTAAAGTTCATCCTTGGCCCTCGTCACCGCGACATGGAACACGCGCCGCTCCTCCTCGATGGCGTCGGCGCTCTTGGAGAACAGGAGAGGGAAGGCCCCTTCGGACATCGAGGGCACGAACACGGCGGTCCACTCCAGGCCCTTGGCCTGGTGGACGGTGGAGAGCACGGCCAGGTCCTCGGGCTCCTCCATGGTCTTGAAGACCTCGGCCACGGGCCCCGACTGAAGCCCGAGGTCGGCCAGCAGCGCATCGGGCGTGCCGTACTGGGCGCCCACCTCGACGAGGGACGCCAGCTCCTCGAGGCGG
>PHBF01000276.1 GCA_002841905.1 Deltaproteobacteria bacterium HGW-Deltaproteobacteria-17 | reverse complement strand
GCGGCCCCCTGCGGCCTCTGCCTGCAGGTGATCTCGGAGTTCTGCGCCACCGACACGAAGGTCGTCTGCGGCAACCACAAGGGCGAAGTGCGCATCTTTTCCTTCGGCAACCTGCTGCCCCAGGCGTTTCACGGCCACGAAATCACGCCGGCGCAGGATTGACCTTTTCATCTGAACGGAATATTTTCACCACCATTGGAATCAAAGGAGAATCCATCATGAAAAACACCCTCGTCATTCTTCTCTCTTCGATGCTTCTTCTGGCCTGCTCCCAGAAAAAGAATGAAACGCCGGCCCCCGGCCCGGCGCCGGACATGACCCCCCCGGTGATGCAGCCCGAGCCCGCCATGACTCCGGAGCCCGCCATGACCCCGGAGGCCGCCATGACCCCGGACGCGACGCCGGCGACACCGCCGGTGGCCCCCGGCCCCCAGTTGGAGATCCCGCCCGACGCGACGGTGGTCGAGACCCCGGTGTGGCACCAGACCTTCACCCTCGAGGGCAAGAAGTACATCGCCCTGAACTCCTTCAAATACAAGGAGAGCAAGGATCTCATGGGTTACACGGCGCCGATCGAGCTGGCGGCCATCTTCGACGAGGCCGGCACCATCGTCCGCGTGATCGTCGTGACCCACAAGGAGACCCCGGAGTTCATGGACCGCATCGTGAAGGAGTGGCTGCCCAAGTTCGCCGACCTGAAGAAGGACAAGCCCATCGTGGGCCAGGGCGGCGTCGACGCGCTCTCCGAGGCCACCGTCAGCACGACGGCGATGCTCAAGACCCTCGAGGAGCTGCGCAAGCTCGCGTTCACCCAGATCCTGAAGATCGAGCTGCCGGCCGCCCCCGCGGCGCCCGCCGACGCCCCGGCCGCCGGGACCGACATGGCCCCCGAGGACAAGGCCTCCATGCCGGCCGACATGAACTAGCCATCCACTTTCCTGAGGTCCCTCATGCCTTCGAGCATCCTTGAAACATTCAACACCTTCACGTCGCAACCCACAGGCATCGACCCCTTCACCTGGGGTCACCTGATCTTCAGCGCCCTGATCCTGTCCGCCGGCTACTTCCTGCGCCGGGTCGTGGTGGCCGGGCTGCTGGCCCTGCTCTCCCGGCTGGCCTCCCAGACCCAGACCCAGGCCGATGATCTGCTGCTGGAGGCGATCCGCGTCCCGGCCCGCACGGCGGTGGTGATCCTGTCGATCCTGTGGGCGGTCGTGGTGCTGCCCATCGAGCACTTCCCCATGTTCGAGCGGATCTTCTACGCGCTGTTCCGCATGTCCATCATCGTCCTCGTCTGCTGGACGGCGATGCGCAGCATCCGCGTTTTGACCTACCTGATGCGCGGCGCGATGAGCATCAAGGAAAAAATTATCGATGATCGGCTGATGCCCTTCGTCGAGCAGATCCTGAAGATCGTCATCGTCCTTATCGGGTTCGTCATGGTGCTGCAGGAGTTCGGATATGACCCGTCCGGGCTCATCGCCGGCCTCGGGCTGGGCGGCCTGGCCTTCGCCCTGGCGGCCAAGGACACCCTGTCGAACTTCTTCGGCTCCATGATGATCCTGACGGACAAGCCCTTCCAGGTCAACGACTACATCGAATTCAACGGGATCGAGGGCACCGTGGAGATGATCGGCTTCCGCTCCACCCACGTTCGGTTGCTCGACAAGTCCATCGTCCAGATCCCCAACGGCATGCTCGCCTCGGATCCCGTCCGCAACTTCTCCCGCCGCGACCGCCGCCGCATCTTCTTCACCGTGGGCATCACCTACGAATGCACCACCGCGATGATGAAGGCCGCGATCTCCTCGATCGAGGACATCATCTCGGGGACCCCCCGCGTCCATCAGGATGTCGTGGTCGTGCGCTTCTCGAAGTTCGCCGACTCGGCGCTGGAGATCACCGTGCACTGCTACGCCGCCACCACGACCTGGGCCGAGTGGCTCGAGATCCAGGAAGGCATCATGCTGGCGATCTACGAGCGCTTCGGCCAGCTCGAGATTCCATTCGCCTACCCGGCCATGACCGTCCACATGGCCCAGGAGAACGCCTCCGACAAGGAGCGCGAGCAGAAGAGCATGCGTTTCCTGGAGTCCATGAACATCCGCACCCTCCATGAGCCCCGGGTCACCGATGGCCAACCCCCCGCCCCAGAGAACGTGACCCCCGAGGAACGCTTCCAGGCCATGGATCCCCGCCCGTAGGAGCGGGATCGCCCAACGACGTCGCTCCTGCTCAAGCCTCCCGTCCCCGCACAAGCCTCCCGTCCCTGCGAGCAGGTGGGATGCATCTGAGATGCGTCAAGGCGGTCCGCCACGTTTTCTGAGCGCTGGAAAGGGGCGCCAGGTCTGATGACTCCTTGTTCAAACAGTTTGCAAAGCCCCTCGATGGGGTGCTGGTGCCCTGCATTTCACGGCGGGGGTTCCGGCCCCTGCCGTGCCGGCCCCCGCACGGGTCTACGGGTGGTAGAAGGTGAATACAAGGTTGTTGGAGAGCGACGCGGAGTTGTAGGAGAACATGTTGTAATAGGCCGTCGAGCCCTGGATGCCCACGGTGGCGGATGCGCCATAATCGTAGGCGGCGTTGCCGACCGTGACATCCTGGTACAGGAAGTGGATGTCGTAGGTGCCCTCGTCGATCTGCACCTGGAAACGCAGGGTGTTGTTGACGCCGTTCGTGTTGTAATGACGCGTCAACCACTCCACGATCACCTTGCGGTTCGGCGAGGTCCCCGTGGTCTGCCACCAGACGCCCTCCGACGTGGAGGCGCTGCTGTCGAGATCATCCCAGAAGGGCAGAATCGCAGCCGGCCAGGTGGTGGTGGGAAGTGATGTATTACCGTAGGCCGTCCCTGTTGTAAAATGAATCTCGCCATTGGTGCCGACATACAGTGTCGGACGCGTGGTCCCGTAGAAGGACAGGGTGAAGGGCATGGTGACCGCGTAGGACCCCTCATCCGCGTTGCCCAGTTTCGTTCCAGTACCGGAAATGCTGGTGAATGTGGCCCCCCCGAGACAACGCTCGTAGCCGAAGCCATCGAGCACGCTTTCTGCACAGCGCCGGCAGTTTGGCTCGCAGCCGTCGCCACTGACCGTGTTGCCGTCGTCGCAGGTCTCGTTGGCATCCACCACACCGTTGCCGCAGAGTGTGCAGTTGGCCTGGCAGCCGTCGCCGTCAATCCGGTTGCCGTCATCGCAGAGCTCATCCCCTTCCACGACGCCGTTGCCGCAGACCGGAATCCCGTCAAGCTTGCAGGACGGGCTGCAGCCGTCGCCACTGATGCGGTTGCCGTCGTCGCACACCTCGCTGCCCTCGCGGACACCGTTGCCACAGGTCTGTCCCGCCGTGGGGGCGCAGAACCAGTCGCATCCGTCACCGTTGACCCGATTGCCGTCGTCACACAGTTCGTCTGCTTCGACCGTGCCGTTGCCGCAGGTCGTGCAACAGCGGAAGCCAACATGGGCAGTGAAGGCGCTTTCGACATACACGGAGCCCGTAAACTGGCAGGTCAGGCCAGCCTGATATTCGAGATAACTGCCGCCACGGAGGGTGAAGAGCTTCTCGTCGGCACTTGTCTTGCCACGATAGTCCTGGGTCCATTCGCGCAGGTTGCCGCTCATGTCGTACGTGCCGGTATCGCTGGAGAAACAATCCACGGCGTCTCCGGTGGGCCCCGAGATGTTGAGAAGATAATCGCGCCCGTTGCAGGTCATGCCGTCGTAGGTGTTGCCGTAAGGATAGACCAACGCGGAGGTCCCCGCACAACCCCCAAGCCACTCATCGGCCGTACAGAGCCTGGCGCCCGCGAGTGCGCAGGCCGCCTGGGCCTGGGCGTAGGTGACGCGGTTCCAGGGCAGAACGTCGGGGCGGGAGCATGCGCGCGTATTCCCCACCCCCGGACTGAGCGAGGTGGCGGTCGGACGTGAAGCCTCATAGGTGTAGATCGAAACATCCACACCGGCCACAGAGATCTCCTGCACGTCGTCCATGACGTAGGACGCATGGCTCCCGGGATTCCAGGCGGTCTCGTCGGTCAGGCCGTCGCAGTCGTTGTCGATCGCGTCGCAGACCTCGGGCTGGGCTGTTCCCT